>SYDD01000290.1 GCA_005786775.1 Opitutaceae bacterium | reverse complement strand
GGTCTTCGCCACCGGCGTCTTCATCCGCGCGTAGAACCGCGCCACCCGCGCGGGATCTGTCGGCCGGGTCAGCAGGCTCACCAGCACCAGGAGGCTGATCGGGATGAACGCATCGACGAGGTAGCGGGTGGTGAGCAGTTGGGCGGGACTGAGGCCCGCGACGTCGGCCCCGAGCAGGTGCAGCAGGTACACCTCCACCCGGAACAGGCCCTTGCCCGTGCGGGCGGAGGAGGGGTCGTTGGGGTTCACCCGGACCACGCCCTCCTCGAAGAACACCGAAACGGGCTCGATCCGCCGCGCGCGCTCGATCTGTTCCCCCGGGGCCTTGGCTCGCCCTGCGGTCACATCCTCTGCGGTCGCCGCGACGCGCGTGACCATCGTCTGTTCCCGGGTCATCAGCGTCAGCGTCTCCGAGCGCGCGAGCGACGGCAGGGTGGGCACGATCGCCGGGATCACCGCGATGAAGACCACCGTGGCGATCACCTGGACCTTGACCGCGGTCTCGGTCACCCGGCGCCACAGGAAGAGCATCGTCACCGGCACGCCCCAGACGAGCAGCAGCACGATCGCGAACTTCAGGATCGCGACGATGCTGTTCATAAACAGGCCCACGAGGACGCCGATCGCGAGCAGCGCGGGGACGGCCAGGCGAGCGATGAGGACGTAGTGCCGGTCGGAACGGCCCGGGAACAGCGGCTCGTAGAGGTTTTTCACCACCAGGCCCGAGAGCACGACCGACTGTGCCCCGAGCACGGCGATTTTCCCGCCGAGGATGCCGGTGATCATAATCCCGATGAGGCCGATCGGGAGGAGTTCGCGCGTCATCAGGCCCCAGGCCTGGTCGGGGTCGGAGAGGCCGGGCCCGAAGAGGGCGATCGCGATCAGCCCGCAGTACGCCCACGCGATGGTGACGAAGCGCTTGCTGAACCCGCCGGTCACCGCGCCCAGCCGCGCGGCCATCTCGTCCTTCGCGGAGCCGGAGATGGTCATATTCGCTTGGGTGCCGGCGATGCCGATGAGCTGCACCAGCAGCAGGGCGGCGATCGAGTACCACGTGTACTCGGAGGCGACGTCGCCCCCGAAGAGGTTGAACATCACCTCCGGCACCTTGTCGTGCAGCGCCTCCACCCCGCCTATTCGATGGAGGCCGAACGGGATCAGGATCACCGAGATCAGCACCACCAGCAGCGCCTGGATCGCGTCCACGACCGCCGAGGCCTTGAGTCCCCCGAGCATGATGAACACCGCGACCAGCCCGGTGGAGACGAGGTAGAAGGTGACCGGCTGGAGGTAGGTGACGTAGGGCTGGAGGGTGCCCCGGGTGTAATGGTCGCGCAGGGTGTCGTAGCGCAGGGCCTTCTCGGGGGCCAACGGGGCGGCGGAGCGTTCCTTCCGCAGCGCCATGAACTCGTGGTAATCGGCGACGCTCTGGCGCTCCGCCACGGTGTAGGCGGCGGGTTCCTTGACCATCAGGGGCTGGAGGGTCTTGAGGGCCATCACGTTGCCGCCGGCGATGACTCCGATGATTGCGATCATCAACATCGTGACCGCGTACAGGGAGGCGAGGAACTTGCTGCCGAAGCGGTCAGCGAAGAGGTCGGCCATCGTGGTCAGCCGGGCGCGGCGGAACCATACGTTCATGAACCAGTAGTAGGGTGTCAGAAAGAGGGTGATCAGCGCTAGCCAGGCACCACCCGCGCCCTGCCGGTAGACCGAGCTGGCCGTAGTGGTGGCCTGGCCGGGATCGGTCATATTACCAAAGCTGAGGAAGAACTGAAGCCAGCGCCCGAGGGAACGCCCGCCGAGGAAGAAGTCCTTGTCGTTCTTAACCCCGTGGGAGAACTTCTGCCCGATCCACAGAACGACGACGATGTAGGCGAGGAGGATGGCGACGTCGACGAGGTGCAGCCCGAGCAGCTTCATGAGGTTTTTGGGGGGTAATGGACGGGCGGAAACGCCCCGACCGGGCAGCGACTCAGGCGCGCCTCACCGCCGTGTCAAGCGGATGGCCGGGGCCGCCCCTCCCGGGCTTCGCCCGGAAGGGTTAATTGGCTCGTTCGTGGTCCGCGGGATCGCGCGCTGGATCGCAGTTGGGCCCGTGGTGGGAGACGATCACGTTGACCAGTCGTTCCCGTAGTGCTTCGGGCGGGGCATGGGGTGGGGCCCAGTATACTAGGTGGGAGGTCACCTCGCGCAGGACGCGGCTCATTTCGCGCAGGGCCGGGTCTGCGTGGCACTCGCGGCGGAAACGGGCCAGCTCCCCGCCGGCGAGCAGCCCGAGGGCGTGCAAGGCGGACGATTCCTCGCGCAGCTCCCGGCTCATAATTGCGGCCCAAGGGCTTCCCGTAACTTGAGCAGCCCGCGCCGGATGCGGGCCTTGACGGTGCCCAACGGCTCCCGCAAGCGCCGCGCGATCTCCTCCTGGGTGAGGCCGCCGAAGAAGGCCAGCTCCAGCGCCCGTCGTTGCTCGGCCGGAAGTTCGGCGATCGCCGCGCGGACTAACCGGGCGTTGTCGCCCTGGACTGCCGCATCGTCCGCCGACGGCGCCTCACCTCCCGTCCCGTAGCCGAGGTCTTCTGGTACTGATTCCGCCAGCAATTCTGCCCGGCGACGGCGCATCCGGATCCGATCAATTGCCCGGTTACGGACTAGGGTCACGGCCCACGAGAAGGCGCTGCCCCGGCTCCGCTCGAACGAGGAGGCCTTCTCCCAAAGGGTGATAAAGGCGTCGTGCACGATGTCCTGTGCCTCCGCGGCATCCCGTAGGATGTGGAGCGCCGCGCTGTAGAGGGGGCCTGAGAACCGGTCGTAGAGGCGCCCGAAGGCCTCGCGGTCTCCTTCCGCGACCAACCCCAACAGCAAAGCGTCCGTGCGATCCCGTTCCCCGGGGTCGTTGGTTAGCAGCAGAGGGGCTTCGGCCATGGGGAAGGGACCCCGGCGGGGTTGGGTAGGAGGAGGGGGGAACGGCCTTGGGGGTGGCGAGTCAAATTCCGTGGGAAGAGGGGCCGCGGGTTCCAGTCCGCTTGCGGGGGTGATCTTAGAGGATCGCGAGGCCGAAGAGGCCCAGAATAAGGATGAGCCCGAGACTGGCGAGGATGCGCCGCTCTTGTCGGGTCGTGGCGAAGGGCATCGGGGACGTCAGACCGTCACTTCGAATAGGTCGGGGTGCATCACGCCCTCGGCGACCTTATTGACGGTACCGGTCATCTGGATGGCGTAGTCCGGCCCGATCGAGATGCCGATCCGGCCGCCGGGCATATGGACGGTGAGGTCGCGGTCGACGAACCCGAGGCGGTGAGCGACGGCGGCGGCGGCGCTCGAGCTGCTGCCCGAGGCGAGCGTGTAGCCGGCGCCGCGTTCCCAGATCTCGATCCGGATGTTCGCGCGGTCGATGATCTGGAGGAACTGCACGTTGGTTTTGCGGGGGAAGAGGGGATGGACCTCGAGGTGAGGTCCGTAGCGGTGCGCGAGGTCGGCGGAGATCTCTGGGAGCGGGATCACGCAGTGCGGGTTGCCAATGGTGGCGGCGCAAAAGGTGAACTGGCGATCGAGCACACTCACCTTCTCGTTGAGGACCTCCCGGGCGGGAGGGGGCAAGAGGACGGGGATGCGGGCGCTGGCAAAGCTCACTTGCCCCATGGCAACCGTGATGAGCCGGCCGGCCTCGCGGATCTCGGCGCGGACGTTGCCGCCCGGCGTCTCCACGGTGAATACGGGCTCACGGACGAGCCCTTGGTCCCAGAGGAAGCGGGAGAAGATCCGTAGGCCATTACCGGACTTCTCGGCCTCAGAGCCGTCGGGGTTAAAGATGCGCAGTCCGTGCTGGCTGGAGCTGGAGGGGAGGGGGCCCCAGAGGATACCGTCGGAACCGACACCGAAATTTCGGTGGCACACCACCCGGATCTGCTCGCGGGAGGGCGCGGGGCCCCAGGCCGGAAAGTCAGCGGGGTGCAGCACGAGATAGTCGTTGCCGAGGGCGTGGTACTTGTGGAAACGCATCGCGGTTGATGCCAACGGCGGCGCGGCCGCGAGGCACGGAAAAAATCTTGGTCCTGCCACCCAGATTTACGGGCCACTGGCGGCGGGTGCCGGCTCCGGACTCAGGCTGGCAGCAGGCGGCGCGCGTTGCGGTGCATGAGGCCGTGAAGAGTCTCTGCGTCGAGCGGCGATTCGAAAAGCCGGAGTAGGCCGGTCTCCACGGGGAAGTAAGGCGCGTGTGAGCCGAAGAGCACGCGCGCTGCCGGCACCGAGGGTCGCGCCCCGCCCGGTGCGGGGCGGATCAGTTGTCCCAGACGTCCGTTTCCCTCCCAGCGCGAAAACTCGAACCAAGCTCCGGTGCGGTCGACCAGTGCGCGCAGGTCCGTGCCTGCCACGTTACCGGCGAAGTGCAGGAGCTGCACGCGAGCCGCCGGCGTTCGCTCGAGCAAGGGCACGAGGGGCCGGGCGTCGACGACCGGTAGGCTAAGCAGCGGGTGGTGGACGCGCGGGTCCTCCATCTGGAACACGATCTGGAGGATTAGGCCCCGTGCGGCGGTAAGCTGGATCAGGCGGCCGAGGTCGGGATGCGATAGATCGAAGGTCTGGTATCCGGGGAAAAGGCGCACGCCGGGCATCCGGTGCTCTTCGTGGCAGCGGCGCAGGTCCTCCTCCCAGTCAGGCCAGGCAAGGTTGACGCTGCCGAAGGGGCGCAGCAGGCCCTCGCCATGCGTGCGGCACTCGGCGGCGAGGCGTTCGTTCGCGCCGGCGAGGTCCTTATGCAGGAGTGCCTCGTGGGTCCCGGCCCACGCCTCGGTGATGCGGTGCCGGCGGAGCTTGGCGACGAGGGCGGGCGTGGCGTCGTATTTGAGGCGGCGGAAGGGCCAGCGAAAGAGCGTGACGTGGGTGTCGACGATCCCTGGGGGTGAGGCGGGGTCCGGGGCGGGCGGTGCACCGGGAGCGCCGGCCCTGGCGAGGGCGGCAGCCGCGCCGACGGCGGCGGTTTGGCAGAGGAAACGGCGGCGGGGCAGCGAAGCGGTGTTCACAGTTCGAAGGGGATGCCCTGGCGACGGAGGATCGGGGCCGCGAGGCGGCGGAAATTTCCTCCGAAAACCTTGAGACGATCGGCGTGCGATAGGTCGGACTCCAGTACCTTGGCGAGTTCGGTGGCGTAACTGCGGCTGGGACCGTGGCCGCCCCAGACGAGGCGGTCGGCACCGAGCTCCCTGGCCGCGAAGTCAACCGCGCCCGAGTGGGGGTCGGAACCGGCGAATTCCAGGAGGACGTTGGGCTGGGCGCGAACGACGCGGACCCCGAGCTCCCAGTCGCCGCCGCTGTGGCCACAGATAAAACGCACGTCTGGGAAGCGGCGGGCAAGGGCGACCACGTCTTGCGGCGTACTTTCCCCGGGCAGATTGCCGCGGCCGGGGCCGCGGGGCGTGCCGCCGACCTTTAGCCAAGTGTGAATGTAAATCGTAGCCCCGAGCTCTGCGGCGAGGCGGATGATCGGGTCGTTATTGGGGTGGCTACAGGGAATGCCGCGGCTATTGCCCCCGACATATTTGATGCCGATGCAAGGCCCGCGGCGGATCCACGCCTCCATTTTGGCGCAGCTTTCATCGGGGAAACCCGGGTCGATCGGCGTGATGCCGGAGAGCCACGCCCGTTCCTTCACGAGCAATGCACGGACCTCAGCGTCGAGGGCGGCGGGCTCGAGCGGGGCGCGGAGCGTGCCCCCGGCCTCGAGGGTGATCGAGCGTTCGATGCCCATCCGTCGCACGTAGAGGTTGTTCGCGTGGAACTGGCCGAGCGGGTCGCTGGTGGCGTTGAAGCCGTGGAAGTGGGTGTCCCAGATCCGGTACGCGACGAGTTCGTCGCGCGTGGGGATGCCGTAGTCGGCAGGGTTAAGGGCAAAAGCAAGGGGGTCCATCGGGGGTGGGGTGAGGGTCAGGTGGCGGCCGGCGGATGGCCAAAAAGGCCGCGCCGCCGGATCGCATCGGCGACCGTCGGCGGTACCTGCCGCGCCCACGCGGGGTCGCCGGCGCGGATAAGTTGCAGGACGTCCCCGGAGCGCGTCCCGAGTGCGGCGGGGTCGAAACCGGTGAGAGATTCGATGGAGCCGTTCTGCAGCAGGTGGTCGTAGAGGTTCCGCAGGTGCGGCACGATGTGGACGTTCCGGGCCGTGATAAGGACGTCGCGGGCGAAGGCGTGGCCGGCAATGGAGCCGTGCGGGAGCGCGGCTTGGGGGGCGCGATCGAGGGGCTGCTGACGCATCGGGTAGATGTAGAGCTTGACCGCGTGGCGGAACATTCGACCGAAGGACTCAAGGATGCCCCCCTCAAGGTGCTCGTAGTACTTCTCGTTGAATACTTCGAGCAGGTTGTCGATGCCGAGCGCCATGCCGATCATCTCGCGGGTATAACGCCGGAAGTAGGAGGTTAGCCGGTAGTACTCCGGGTAGTTCGAGATTAGCGTGGTAAAGCCCAGCTCGCCGAGGAGGTCCACGCGGGAGAGGAAATCGGCCGCGTCGAGCTCGCCCGCGCCGGCGGCGAGCAGGTTGTTCATCGTGATCTCCATGAGCGCGATCACCTCCCGACCTTGGACGGCAGGCTCCTGCACAAACTGAGCGGTCGCGCAGGTCAGCATGTCCACGTTCGCGAGCGTGACCGGCCGAAAACTGCCACGCTCGACCAGAACCGCCTTGCGGTGCAGCACCTCGGAGGGCAGGAGCACCTCCCCGCGCGCGCCAAACATCACGGCGTTGGTCAGGCCATGGCGGACCAAGTGGAGCGCCATGAGCCGATTATCGACGTGCGCGAGCGCGGGCCCACGGAAGGCGATCATATCCACCTCGAGCCTCGCCGCGCCGACGTGGTCGACCAGCGACTCGACCAGCCGGCGAGGATCATCGAGGTAATAGAAGGCCCCGTAGATTAGGTTCGTGCCTGCGATGCCTAGGGCCGTCTGCTGGGCGACGGCTTCCTTATCCCACATCCGCACGTGCAGGATGATGTCGTTAGGCTCGCCGCCCGGTGAGGCTTGGAAACGGATGCCCATCCAGCCGTGGGCGTCATTGTTCCCCTTAAATCCGCGCGTGGCCACGGTGTCGGCAAAGACGAAAAACGTCGTGCGGTCGCCTCGCTGGCCGGCGAGGCGCTCCTGCAGCAGCGCATACTCGTGGTCGAGCATCAGCGTCAGGCGCTCGCGCGACACGTACCGGGGAGCCTTCCCGTAAATCGCGTCGCTAAAGGTCATATCGTAGGCGGAGATCGTCTTGGCCACGGTGCCCGCCGCGCCGCCCGCCTGAAAGAAGACGCGCGCCACCTCCTGCCCCGCCCCGATCTCCGCGAAGGTCCCGTACTTCGCCTCGTCCAGATTGATCGTGAGGGCTTTCCGGTTGGTCGTCAGGAGCTCCTTCTGTTCCGTCATGAGGCGGATGCTGCCCCGCTTGCCGCCCGGCGCAACCGCGCTTTGGACCGGGTTTCGACTGGAGGAAGCGTCGAAACCAGGTAGGGTCGCGCCCGGTATGAAAAACTTTCTCGGTTCGTTTCTTGGCGCGCTGGCCGCCCTCGTGATCTTCTCGGGCGCGCTCGTCACGCTTGGGATCGGCCTGCTCGGCGCCCTAGCGGCCCTCGGGGAATCAGAGAAATCTTCTCCCACGGTGCTGCCCGGCTCGTACCTCGTGCTGGATCTGTCCACCAACTTCTCGGACGCACCTCCCCACCTCGATCTCGCCGTCTTGGGTGGCCGGGAGGATTCCCTCCAATTGCGGGCGGCGACGCGCTCCCTGCGGGCGGCGGCCACCGACGAGCGGATTGCGGGCGTCTACTTGACCGGGGACCTCAACCCCGCGGGCTACGGCTCCGGCCACGCGGCGCTACGCGAACTGCGGGCGGCGTTGCTCGCTTTCCGCGAGGCCGGCAAACCGGTCGTCGCCTACCTCACCTTTGCTTCGACCCGTACCTACTACGTGGCCTCCGCGGCGAACGATCTGGCACTCGACCCTTACGGAATGATCCTGCTCCCTGGGCTCGCGGCCGAACCGATGTTCTTTGCCGGCGCCTTCGAAAAGGTCGGGATTAATGTGCAGGTCACCCGCGCCGGGAAGTATAAGTCCGCGGTCGAACCCTTCACGCGCCGCGAAATGAGCGCGGAGAATCGGGAAGAGGTCCGCGAGCTGCTGCAGGACATCTGGGCCGGTCTTCTCGGCGAGATCGGGACGAGCCGCGGGATCAGCGCGTCCGAGGTGCAGGCGGTCGTTGACCAGGAGGGCCTGATCCGCGCCGCAGAGGCGCTCGGCGCCAAGCTCATCGACCGGACTGCCTACCGCGACGAGATCTATGATGCCCTCAAGGCCAAGACGGGTCGCGCCGGCTCGGAGAAGCCCTTCAAACAGGTCACGCTCGCGGCCTACGCGCGGCAGCTCAAACCGACCAGCGCACTACCGGCCCCGCGCCCGGTCGAAGGGGTGGAGCCGGGATCCGGTAAGGCCGGGCGGATCGCAATCGTTTACGCCGAGGGCGAGATCGTGGACGGGGAGGGCAGCCCCGATGAGATCGGCGGCGCGCGCCTTTCGCGGGAACTGCGCAAGCTACGACAGGACAAGGATATCCGTGCCGTAGTGCTGCGGGTGAATAGTCCCGGCGGCAGCGCCGCCTCCTCCGAAGTGGTCCAGCGCGAGGTCCGTCTGCTCCGCCGCGAAAAGCCCGTCGTCGTCTCGATGGGCAGCTACGCCGCCTCGGGCGGGTATTGGATTTCCGCCTACGCGGACCGCATCTTTGCCGAGCCGACCACAATCACGGGCTCGATCGGCGTGTTCGGGATGCAATTCGACGTGCAGCGGCTCGCCGACACGATTGGGGTGAGCTTTGATCGCGTGAAGACGGGCCGCTTCGCCGACGCGATGTCCATCTCTCGACCCAAGACCCCCGAGGAGATGGCGGTGCTACAGCGGATGGTCGACTGGATCTATGGCGAGTTTCTGGCTAAGGTCGCTGAGGGTCGCAACCTGCCCCCCGACAAGGTGGCTGCGGTGGCGCAGGGGCGCGTCTGGTCCGGCGCCGATGCGCTTGAGCACGGTCTGGTCGACGAGCTCGGTGGCCTGGATGCCGCTCTGGCGTACGCCGCGGGCAAGGCCGGCCTGAGCGCGGACTACCGGGTGGTGGAGATTCCGCGCGAGCGCGAATTGGTCGAAGCCATTCAGGAGCTGATCGAAAAGGCCGTGCCCGGCGCTGCCCGCGTCTCGGCTGGGCCGCTCGAAGAGTTCCGCCGTCGCCTGGAGCGGGAATTCCGCGCGCTCGCGGCCTGCAACGACCCGCAAGGCGTTTATGCGCGCCTGCCCTTCACGCTCTCCGTCCGTTGATCCCGCCCCCCTAATGTCCTCCCCCCACACCCTTGTCCAGGAAGTCACCGCCACTGCGATCCCGGCCGGGCATCGCGCGACCCTGCCGGTGGGCACCCGCGCGCACGTGGTCCAGAGCTTGGGCGGCAATGTGACCGTGCGCACGGACGCCGGCCTCTTCCGCATCGATCGGGACCAAGTAGCCGCGCTGGCCGGCTACGAGCCCGCGCCGGAGGTCGCGCCGGTCGCGGGCGAGTTTAGCGAGGAGGCGGTCTGGTCCGCCCTCCGCACCTGCTTCGACCCTGAGATCCCAGTCAACATTGTGGACCTAGGGCTGATCTATGACCTCGCAATCGAACCGGACGGGTCTGGCCGCCATGGGGTTGAGGTCAAAATGACGCTCACCGCGCCGGGGTGCGGAATGGGGCCGGTCATCGCGGAGGATGCCCGGACGAAGATCGCGCAGCTGCCCAGCGTGCATTCCGCCCGGGTCCACATCGTCTGGGATCCGCAGTGGACCCCGCACATGATTTCTCCCGCCGGGCGGAAGGCCCTCGGGCTAGAGTGAGCCTCGGCTAGCGGGCCGGCGCCGGGCCGGCGGTTTTTCCGGCCCCGTCGGCCGGAGGCTCGTCCCGCCTCTCCCGGACTTTGCGGACGCGTTCGAGCATCTCCTGCCGCATCTGCTCCAGTTGGGTGCGTTGCGTGAGGGTAAGGAGCGCGTCCACGTCCGCGTACATGCGCTCCGTGGTACGGGTGGTGTCGGCAAGGTGTTCCCTCTGCATCCGTTGCAGGTCCTCCGCGGCGCGGCTGACGATCGGCCGGATCGCCTTCTGCTGCTCTGGGGTGGGACTCAACCGCTGGGTGAGCTGGCGCATCACCTGCGGGGCGATGCCCTTGGCCGTCGTCGGGGCGGCGGGAGCGGACGCGACCGGCTTGCTGGCCGGAGCCTTGGCCGGACCAGCTTTAGGGCGGGTCACCTCGACCACGCGCGCCGCGGAGCGCAGCGTGAAGAAGCCACCGAAGACCGCGCCGGCGATGAATACGCCGACGAAGGCCAAAATTACCTTCCAGGGCCGGTCCATGCTAGTCGGCTAGCGCCAGCACCACCGCCACCATATCCTCCCCAATCGGGAGCGCGTCCTCGCCGCCGGCTAGGCCGCCCAATCGGCGCGCAGCCTCCTCGTGGTTCAGGGCGATGGCGCTAAGCGCGAGGAGGCAGGCGACCCCGAGCGCGCGCCACGCCAGCAGGTCGAGCAGCGAAACGGGTGCGCGGCGGCCAAGGACCAGCGCGGCCACGCGGGTGCTGAAGCCTAGGGGCGCCGCGGCAGCTCGGGGGGTGGGCGCGAGGCGGGCGGCACGCACCAGACGCTCCCAGACGGAGCCGGGCGTTAGGTTGGAGGGACTCATGAACGTTCCTTTCTGCTTAGTTCCAAAAATAGCTTTTGCAATTTTCGACGCGCGCGGAAGGCACGCACCTTGATCAGGGATTGGTTCCAGCCGGTCAGGGTGGCGATCTCGGCGATCGTCTTCTGCTCCAGGTCCAGTAGGCGGAGGACGAGCTGGTCGTCTGGTTTGAGTTGCCCCAAGAGCTTCTGTACCAGCTCGGACGCCGCGAGGGCATCGTTCGCCGGCACCTCGCGCTCGTTGGTCAGCACGGCGTCGAGGACGTCCGCCTCGCTCTCCGAGAGGTCCGCCCACCGGAACTCCGGGCGGCGTTTCTGGGCTCGGAGGTGGTCGATGCACGTGGTCACTGCGATGCGGGACACCCAGTGCGAAAAGGGCACGGCACCTTGGTACTGTGCGAGCCGGGAGAACATCTTCAGAAAAACCTCCTGCGCGAGATCCTCCTCGGCGACCCGGCGGGGCAGGTGCGCGCGGACGATGCGGATGACCAAGGGGTAGAGGTGCTCGACCAACTCGCGGGCCGCGCGTTGGTCGCCGGCCCGGACGAGCGCGAGGCAACCCGCCACGTCAAAGGGCGGCTCGGCGGGGTCAGGCATAGGAAAATGGAGCCGCGGCCATGCACGACAAGCAAGACGCGCCTGCGGGCGGGCGCGTTACAATCCGTGGGGCCGGCGCGGACCTTGACATTTCCCGGCCCGGCGCGGATACCGCCCCGATGATTGCTCGCCGCCCGGGTCTCCGACTTACGCGCGCGCACGGCCGCTAAGGGCGTCCTCGGGACGCCGGTCGTGCGTCACCCGTCGTTCCCGCCGGTGCGCTGAGTACCCGGCGGCTCGGCCCCCTGCCGCGGGGCCCATTGCCGTTCCCGTTCCCGCAACCTCCCCTTTCCGCTCTTCCTGTCCATGCAATCCGCGCCCATCACGAAGTACCGGCCATTCCCGCCGGTGAATCTGCCCGACCGCCAGTGGCCGGGTCGCACGCTAACCCGGGCGCCGATCTGGTGCAGCGTCGACCTGCGAGACGGCAATCAGGCCTTGGCCCAGCCGATGAGCGTAGAGGAGAAGCTCGAGTACTTCGCTCTGCTAGTGCGCATCGGATTCAAGGAGATCGAAATCGGCTTCCCCAGCGCCTCGCAGATCGAATTCGATTTCTGCCGGCGGCTGATCGAGGGCAAACTAATCCCGGACGACGTGGCGGTGCAGGTCCTCTGCCAGGCGCGGGAGGATCTCATCGGGCGAAGTTTTGAGGCTCTCCGCGGGGCGCGCCAGGCGATCTTCCACCTGTACAACTCCACCTCGCCGGCCCAGCGCCGCCACGTGTTCAACGCGTCGCGCGCCGACATCCTCCGGATCGCCACGCAGGGCACGGCGTGGGTCCGCCAGCACGCCGCGCCGCTGGTCGCGGCCGGGACGCAGGTGCGGTTCGAGTACTCGCCGGAGAGCTTTACCAGCACGGAGTTGGATTACGCCCTCGAGGTTTGCGAGGCGGTGACGGATATTTGGCAGCCGACCGCGGCCGAGCCGATCATCCTCAACCTTCCGGCCACGGTGGAGTACGCGTCGCCCAACGTGCACGCCGACCAGATTGAGTGGATGTGCCGTCACCTCACCCGGCGAGACCGCACGCTGATCTCGCTGCACACGCACAACGACCGCGGCACGGGTGTCGCGGCCACCGAGTTGGGCCTGCTGGCGGGCGCGGACCGCGTCGAGGGCACGCTCTTCGGCAACGGAGAGCGTACGGGTAACCTAGACTTGGTGACCGCCGCACTGAACCTCTACACCCACGGCATCCACCCGGGGCTGGACTTCAGTAACATCAACGAAATTCGCGAGGTGTACGAACGTACGACCCGCCTCGAGGTGCCGCCGCGGCATCCATATGCAGGAGAGCTGGTGTTCACCGCCTTCAGCGGCTCGCACCAGGATGCAATTAAGAAGTCCTGGGCGGCGCGAGACGCGGCGCGGCCCGACGATCCGTGGGACGTGCTCTACATCCCGATTGATCCGGCTGACATCGGCCGCAGTTACCGCGCGATCATCCGCATCAATGCGCAGTCGGGTAAGGGTGGCGTCGCCTACATCCTCGAACAGGAGTTCGGCTACAGTTTGCCCAAGGCGATGCATCGCGAGATCGGCCGCTTGATCAACGAGCTCGCCGATACCCGCGGCACCGAGCTGACTCCAGCGGACGTGCACGAGGTATTCCGCCAGGAGTACCTCGAACGCCGGGCTCCCTTGGCGCTCCAGCACTTTAAGACGACGGAGCGGGACGGCGACGTCACCTGCGTCGCAGCGCTGGTGATCGACGGTGTGGCGCGCGAGCTGACCGGGCAGGGCAATGGCCCGATCGACGCGTTCACGCGGGCCCTCGCCGCCACCGCGCTACCGCGGTTCGAGGTACTCAGTTACGCGGAACACTCGCTGGGAAAGGGCTCGGAGGCGCGAGCGGTGAGCTACATCCAGATCAAGACGGACCGGGGCCAGACGCTCTTTGGCGCGGGCATCGATACCAATATCGAGCTCGCGTCGATCAAGGCGATTGTCAGCGCCCTTAACCGCGCCCTCGCGGGCTGAGCACTGCGCTTCCGCGGCGCCTGTTCAGGCGCCACGGAAGTGCCGGGGGAAGAGTGGCACGTTCTCGAAGTGCATCACCCGAGCGCCGGTCTTTCCGTCAGCGGCCGCCTCCGCGCCGAGCACCACCTCCACGACGTCGAAGCGGACGGTGCGGGGCGGCTGCCGCAACCCGCGGAGGTAGGCACGGACGGCCCGAAGCAGCACCCGCTTCTTGCGGGCGTCCACGGCAAAGTAGCCCGGCACGAGGGCGCGGGCGGCGCGCGCCTTGACTTCGACAAACACGAGCACCTCGCCGTCCGTGCACACGAGGTCGATTTCCTCCCGTCGGTCGGCCGGATTGCGCCAATTGCGGGCCAGCACCCGCCAGCCCCGGGCCGCTAGCGTGGCCGCCGCCAAGGTTTCGGCGCGCGCGCCGCAGGATGGTGCGGCAGGTGCCAGGCCACGGAGCCTCGCCAGCAGCGCGCGCATGCCCGGGGGAATCAGGCGGGGGTGGCGGTCGCCGCCGGGTTCTCGGGCCGCACCCGGGCGCCGCGTACCGATTCGGCTAGATTGGTCGCCGGCGCCTCTGCCTCGCCCCGGTCGGCATTGAAGCGCATCGACACCGTCTTCGAGACACCGCGCTCCTCCATCGTCACCCCGTAGATCGCCTGCGCGGCCGAGACCGTGCGTTTATTGTGGGTGATGATGATGAACTGCGAGTCCTTGACGAACTTGCGCAGCAGGTCGGTGAAGCGGCCGATGTTCGACTCGTCGAGCGGGGCATCCAACTCGTCCAGAAGGCAGAACGGCGAGGGCTTCACCATATACAGGGCGAAGAGCAGCGCGACGGCGGTGAGCGTCTTCTGGCCGCCGGAGAGCAGCGTGATACCCTTCAGCTTGGTGCCGGGAGGCTGAGCCACGATCTCGATGCCGCTCTCGAGGATGTCCTCGGCCTGGATCAGTTCCAGATGAGCGCGTCCGCCGCCGAACAGGGTGTGGAAGGTGTATTCAAAGTTCTTCCGAATCTGCTCGAAGGTGATTTGGAACTGCTGGAGCGAGGTCTGGTTGATTTCGTCGATGGCTTTTACCAGCTCCGCTTTGGCCGTGTTCAGGTCGTTCACTTGGCCGGCGAGGAAATCGTGGCGCTGCTTGAGGTCCGCATATTCCTCGATGGCGACCAGATTCACGGGGCCCATGCCCGCGAGGCGCTGCCGGAGCGCGTCTGCCTCCGCCTTAATGGGGGGCCATTCGGTGGCGTCGAGCGCCGCGAGATCCGCGTCGGTCGGTTCCCCACGGGGCTCCTTGCGGCGGCGCCGCCGCCGGGTGCCGGTCGTGGCGTCCCCCTCGGCGGGCGTTTCCGGCGCGGGGGCGGGCGACGGTTCCTCGTCCTCCTCCTCCAGATCAAGCGGCTTCATCCCCTCCGGCTCGTCGTCCGCACGCCAGAGCTGCCGGCGCCAGTCAACCGTCGCGACCGCCACCTGAAACTCACGCAACACTTCCTCGTCGAGGAATCCGAGGCGCTGACGGGTCTCCGCCAGCCGCACCTCGTGCGTCGCGAGCTCGCTCTGGGCCGCCTCGGATTGATCGCGCACCGCGTGCTGGTCCGACTCGAGGCCGGAGATCGCACGTTCCACGTCGGCCAGTTCCACGCGGGCCTGCTCCACCTGCTCCTGCGCGACCCCGAGGGTCTCCGCGAGCTGCGCGGCGCGCGCACGCTGAGTACCGGTCTCGCGTTCGAGATCGGCGGTCTGCTCGGTCCAAGACTCGATCTCGTGCTGTCGTTGGGCGAGCAGTTCGCCGAGCTGCTGGCGGCGCCGTTCCATCTCCCCTAGGCCGCGGTCGATGACCTCCACCTTCTGGCGGCGTTCGGCGAGTTCGAGGCGGGCCTGCGCGAGCGACTCGCGCTTCACGTCCCGGTCGGTGCGGAGCTCGGTCAGCCGTAGCTCCTGCTGGCGGATGGACTCTCGGTGGCCAGTGACCGCGGTTTCGGCCGCGGCAAGCCCGGCCTGAGCCTTCTCCCAGCGCGCGTGGGCCTCGTCGCGGGCGCGTTCGAGCCCGGCGACTTCGTTCTGCATCCGGGTGATACGTTGGCCTACCTCCTCCGCGTTGCGCCGCGTATTGCGTTCCTCGGCCTGAACGGCGGCGAGGTGCTGGGTGGCCGCAAGCAGCTCGGCCCGGCGCTCCTCGAGGGCCTGCTCGGCCTCGGCGAGGCGGGCGGAGAGGGCGTC
>SYDD01000046.1 GCA_005786775.1 Opitutaceae bacterium | reverse complement strand
TTCTCGGCCCAGAAATCGATGCCATTGACGTCGCCGTGGGTGAACCAGAGGGAGCGGTGGTGCGGGTGGTCCTCGACCTCGCCGGCCACGCCCTTGCGCATCGGGTAGTGGCGGGTCATCTCCGTGCCGTCGGCGGCGAGCACCGGGTACAGGATGGGGCGGGGCATCCCCTTGAAGATGTATTCGGTGAAGGGCTTGCCGGCGACGGTGATCTTCAAGCGGTCGTCGGCGGCGGTGATCTGGACATCGCTGGCGGCGCGCGCCGGGGCGGCGAGCAGGGTGGCCAACGCGAGGAGGGGCAGGACACGGGTCAGCATACGAAGGCAGGACGCACCAAAGCCCGGCGGGGTGCAAACAGCTTTTCCAACCGGGCGCCCGCCGCCGGTCAGGCGCGCGTCAGGTCGTACAGGGCGTAACCGGCCAGCAGGTTCGGCAGGAACGGGCAGGGGTCGCGCCAGTTGCCGGCGAGGTGGGCGCGATGCGTCACGCGGATGCCGAGGGCGGCACAGAAGTCCTCGAAGTCGGCGATCGTCACCGGGTTGGCCGGGCGGCTCTCGAACCAGGCCGTGGTGTAGACCTCGTTGCGCACCTTGCGGCCGCCGAGGAGCATCGCCATGCGGTTCTTCCAGAAGCCGTGGTTGACGAAGCCCACCGTGAGCGCACGGCCGACGCGGAGCGCCTCGAGGATGACTGCCTTGGGTTCCGCCAGCTCCTGCACGGTGCGGGAGCAGATGACCCGATCGAAGTGCCGCTCGGGGAACGCGCGCATCAGAGTGGTCATGTCCCCTTGGTAGGCGGACACGCCGCGGCGGACGCAGGCGGCGATGCGGCTGAAGTCGAGGTCCACGCCCACGGCGGCGACGCCCTTGGTCTGCATCAGGTAGGCGAGCAGGTCGCCCTGGCCGCAGCCGAGGTCGAGCACGCGGGTGCCGGGCTCCACCCAGTCCCCGATGATCTGCATGTCGACGGTGCGTTTTTCCATCGGAGAGATCGTTCAGGGCACGGGCGTCGCGGGGCGATCGAGAAAGCCGCGGACGAGAGCGTAGAGTTCCTCGGACTCGAGGAGGAAGGAGTCGTGGCCGAGGTCGGTGGCGAGCTCGGCGTAGCTGGCGCGCTTGCCGGCGCGCAGGAGGGCGAAGGCGAGCGCGCGATTCTGCTCGGGCGGGAAGAGCCAGTCGCTGGTGAAGCCGACGATGAGCGTCTCCGCCTCGACCGGCGCGAAGGCCGCCTCGAGGGAGCCCGCCGCCTCCTCGAGGTCGAACTGGTCAAGCGCGCGGGTGATGTAGAGGTAGGTGTTCGCGTCGAACCGGTTGATGAAGCTCTGGCCTTGGTGCCGGAGGTAGCCCTCAACCTCGAATTGGACGTCGAACGCAGACGCCTCCGCTTCGGCCGCACGGCGCTTCCGCCGGCCGAACTTCCGGTCCATCGACGCGTCGGACAGGTAAGTGATGTGCGCCATCATCCGGGCGATCGCTAGGCCCACGCGCGGGCCCTCGCCGGCGGCATAATCGCCGCGGTTCCAGGCCGGGTCCTGCATAATCGCCTGCCGCCCAACCTCATTGAAGGCGATCGCCTGGGCGCTCTCCCGACCCGTGGTGGCCATCGCGAGCACGCGCCGCACCAGCCGCGGGTATTCAATCGCGAACTGCAGCGCGAGCATCCCACCCATCGAGCCGCCGATCACCGCGTGCACCGCCGCGACGCCGAGGTGGTCGAGCAGCCGCCGCTGGGCGCGTACCATGTCTGGGATGGTGACTGGCGGGAAGGCGGCACCATAGGGCCGGCCGGTGGCGGGATTAGGTGAGGACGGGCCGGTCGATCCTTGGCAGCCGCCGAGGACGTTGGCGCAGACGACGAAGAAACGCCGGGTGTCGACCGCCTTCCCCGGGCCGATCAGGTTGTTCCACCAGCCCGGCTTACGGTCGTCCGGCGAGTGCCAACCCGCGCAGTGATGGTCGCCGCTGAGCGCATGGCAGATAACGATCGCGTTATCGCGCGCCGCATTGAGCTCGCCGTAGGTCTCATAGCGGAGGGTGAAGCCCGGCAGCACCTGCCCGCCCCGAAAGGTGAAGTCTGCCGCGTGGGTGTAGTCCCGTGGCGCCACCAGCCCCACGTCGCCCGGGGCGAGGTGGCGGGCCGCGGCAGGCGCGGTGGGGGCGGCTTCAACGTCGTCGGTCATCGGACGGACGGGAGATGCAAGCAGGGTCGCGGGGGCGAGGCAAGGGGGGAGCAGGTCCCGCCGGCCGCGGTCACAGGTCGCCCGCGGCGGGGCGCAGGATGAGCTCTTCGAGCACGGTACGGCGCGAGAGGCGGTGCGCGTCGACGATGGCGCGGGCGATGTCCTCCGCCGGCATCATGCGGGCGGGGGCCACGCCGCTGCCCGCCCAGGAGGGCGTCCAGGTGGCGCCCGGGTGGACGCAGCACACGCGCAGGCCGCGCCCGCGGGTCTCGGCGCGGAGGACGCGGGCAAGGCTGGTGACCCCCGCCTTGGCCGCGCAGTAGGCGGTGCCGCCCGGGTACGGGCCAAGCCCGGCGATCGAGCTGAGGAAGAACACGTCGCCGCGGCCGCGACGGAGCATCGCGGGCACGAAGGCGCGGGAGACGAGGAAGGCGCTGCGCAGGTTCGCAGCGAGGAGCGCGTCGAACTCCGCCACGCTCGTATCGAGGAAGGGCGCGGGGCGGAAAACTCCGGCATTATTGATCAGCACCGTGACCGGCCCGAAGCGGCGGTGGACGACGGCGGCCAGCGCTTCGACCGCGGGAGCATCGGCGACGTCGGCAGGGAAAACCTCCGCGGCGGCGGCCCCGAGGTGCCGGCAGGCGGCGGCGACGGCGGCGAGCCGGGCGGTCGAGCGAGCGACGAGGGCGAGGCGGACGCCGGGCACCTCGCGGGCAAAGGTGCGCGCGAGGGCGGCACCGATGCCCTGCGAGGCCCCGGTGACGAGCACCACGGGGCCGCGGGGACGGGAGGCGCGACGGGGCGGCGGCACGGCGGTAGCCTCAGCAGAGCAGCGAGCCGAAATCCATAAAGTCGCCGGCGAAGCCGCCCTTCACGCCCTTGCAGATGACGCTCACGGCGTCGTGCGAGTGGAGCGACTCCAGGTGGGAGCAGGCGACCTCGAAGTCGGCGATGCGCTTGTCCCCGTCCAGTTCGCGGTAGAGCAGGCGGGCGGCGTCCTCGACGAACTTGATGTGGGCGCCGTTGAGCTCGGCGAAGGCCTGCTCGTCCTCGCGCTTAACCATCACCTGCGTCTCCGTGCGGAGGGCGCGGAGGCAGTGCGCCTGGAGGTCCTCGATGGGGAGCGCGCGGCCGGGGGCGAGGGCGACGCGGACGCGGGCCTTGGAGCGCTGGGCGTGGGGCGTGGCGTAGGCGCCGCGGGTGTGGCGGGCGTGCTCGGCGAGCTCGGCGCTGCAGGGGCAGGTGGAGGAGTAGACGAAGTCGAACTCGATCACCCGGCGGAAGGCGCCCGCGCGGTCCATCGTGCCCTCGAAGGCGACGCGGTAGTACTGCCAGCCCGAAAGCCCGCTGCGCAGGCTGCGCTGGCGGATCGGGTAGGAGAACGAGAGGCGGATGCGGGCGTGGAAGGCGTCGATCTTACGCTGGTACTTGCGCAGCAGGCGACGGAGCGTTTCGAAGGTAAAGACCTCGTCCTCGTGCTCGTAGAACGAGCGCATAATCCGGCCCATGTTGATGCCCTTGAGCCCGGCCTGGAGGGAGACGGTGCCGGTGACGGAAGTCTCGAGCACGATTTCGCGGCCGGCGGCAGTGCGGAAGCGTAGCGGCAGCCGGAAATTGGCGCAGCCGACCTGCTGGATGGGCACCCGCGCGCCCTCGGCGGCATTCACCGCCTCCATCATATCGGGCAGGGTTTCCGCATAGCCCGCGCCCGGCTTGAAGCCGGCGTCGAAGCGGCGGCCCACGAGTGGCGGCACGCCGCCGGCCGTCTCGTGGAGGAACATCGGTTTCTGCTTCATCTCGTTTTTGGTGGGAGGAGGACCGGGCGGCGGGGGGACGATAACCGTCGCGCGCGGGCCTAGCCCCGGTTCAGGGGGGCGGATTCGGGCCGTAGAAGTCGGCGAAGTTGCGGGGCGTCTCGAACAGGCGCACCCGGTGGAGGCGGGCGCCGCGCGGGAGGAGCGGCTCGATCTCGCGCCAGAATGCGATGACGAGGTTCTCGGTGGAGGGAATCGTGCCGCGGAGGAAGTCCACCTCGTCGTTGAGGTTGCGGTGATCGCACTTGTCCACGACGGACTCGTGGACAATCCGCTTGAGCTCCGAAAGGTCGATGATGTACCCGGTCTCGGGGTGCGGCTCGCCGGCGACGGTGACCTCGAGGACGTAGTTGTGACCGTGCCAGTGGGGGTTGGTGCAGAGGCCGTACTGGCGGCGGTTCCAGGCGAGGCTCTTGCCCGGGTTGAAGAGCCGGTGGGCCGAGTTGAAGTGCACCTGCCGGGTGATGTACACCGTCCCCGGCAGCACCAGGGGGTGCGACGGGGCGGGACGGCGGCGGGCGGGCTTCGCGGGCATTGGAGGGTCAGCCGTAGCAGAAATGCTGAGAGGGTCAATCCGCCGAGCGGAGAATCTCGCCCGCGGCTAGGCGGTCGCACCTCCTTCCGGCTTGAGAGCCCGGCACCGCGGGCGCAGCGTGCCGCCGCCCTCACCCACCCCCGATGAAGATCCGAAAAGCCCTGGTCACCGCCGCCAACCCACGCCAGCGCACGCTACCCCTGCAGACACTCATCGATCCGGCGGGCGAGCCGAAGTCGGCCCTCCAGGTCGTGCTCGAGGAGGCGGAGGCGGCCGGCATCGAGGAGTTCGGGGTGGTGGTGTGCCCGGGTGACGAGGCCCGGTACGGCGAGGCTTGCGGGCGCCTCCGCGGGCGCGTGCGCTTTCTCCCGCAGTCGGAACCCCGCGGTTACGGCCACGCCATCCTCTGCGGCCGGGCGTTCGTGGGCGAGGAGAGCTTTCTCCATTTGGTCGGCGACCACCTCCACGTGGCGCACGCGGCGACGGGCTGCGCACGGCAGCTGATCGACGTGGCGGTAGCGGAGCAGGCCTCCGTCTCCGCAGTCCAGGCCACGCGCGAGAGTCAGCTGACGGCGTTCGGCGCGGTGGGTGGGCGGCTCGTCGGCGGGGAGCGACCGCTCTACCAAGTCGAGACGGTGCTGGAAAAGCCAACCCCGACGGTCGCGGAGCAGCAGCTAATCGTCCCCGGCCTGCGCGCCGGCTTCTACCTCTGCTTCTTCGGCCTGCACGTGCTGCCGCCGGAGCTCTTCGCGCTGCTGGAGGAGCAGGCCGCGCGGGACCCCGGTCGGCCGCTGGGGCTCTCCCCCGCTCTGCACGCGCTCGCGGCCCGACGCCGTTACCTCGCCTTCAGCGTCGCCGGCCGCCGCTTCGACATCGGCGCACCCTACGGCCTCCTCTACGCGCAGCTCGCCCTGTCCCTTTCCGGTCGCGACCGGGACCGCGTCCTGACCCAGCTGCTCGAGCTGGTGGCGGCCCGTGCCGACTAAGCCCCGGCCATGAGCGTCCTCGAACTCATCACCTCCCCGGAGGCCGCCATCCGCGACCGCGCGCTCGACGTCTGGTGCGCCGGGCGTGACCTGCCCGCCCTGCTGGCGGCGGCGGAGGAGCTCGACGGCTACCGGCGCCGGGAGGATAACCTCTACCGGCGGGTCCGCGCGCTGCTCTTCCTCTCCGCCCTGCACCGTTACTACCTGCCGGCGCAACCGGGGCTCAACCGATTGGGCCGGGTCCCGCCAGACGGTTTCCGGCACCTGCTGGAGCGGCGGTTCGAGGAGGCAATCACGACCTTCCGCCGCGCGCAGGAAACCCACGGGCCGAGCGAGACGCTCTGCAGCGCGCTCGCGGCCGCCCACCACGCACTCGCCTTCCAGACCCTCGCCGACCAAGTGCGCCGGACCGTGCGCGGGACCCAGGGCAACGCGTGGATGTTCCGCCTAGGGCATCCCCTCGATCAGCCGCTGCGCGTCCGGAGCGATCTGCTGGCCCCCGGCGGGACGGGCCCCCACCCCCTCCTGCGCGAGCGGACTCCGGTGCGGATGGATCTCACCCACTGCGGCTGGAGCGACATCTTCTTCCTCGGGATGGATTACCCCGAGGGGGCCCGGGTCCTGAACCTCTCGGTCGACCTCGGCGTCCACGGCCGGGATGCGGGCCCGCGGCCGCCGATCGAGGCCTATTTCCGCGTCATCGACGAACCCGTGATCCGACTCGCGAGCGTGGACCTGGAGGCGTCGTCCACCCTGGCCACCCTAGATGACGTGTTCGACTTCGGCCGGGATCATCTCGGGTTGCTGAAGGCGGCGGTGATCGCGGCGGGGATCGTGCCGCCGGGCATCGAGCGCTCGGGCGCGGAGCTGGGGGCGCTGCTGGCGGCGGTGTTCGGCCCGGGCCGGGGCTGCGAGCTGGTGAGCAGCGTCAACCGGATCCCCAAGGGTTCGCGCCTCGCCGTGTCGACCAACCTGCTGGGCGCCCTGATCGGGGTCTGCATGCGGGCGACGGGCCAGATCGGCGCGCTGGAGGGTCCGCTGGCGGAGGCGGATCGCCGCATCGTGGCGGCGCGCGCGATCCTGGGCGAATGGCTGGGCGGCTCCGGCGGGGGCTGGCAGGACTCGGGCGGCCTGTGGCCTGGCATCAAGCTCATCGAGGGTGCGCCGGCGCATCCGGGGGATCCGGAACACGGCATTAGCCGGGGCCGGCTGCTGCCCCGCCACACCCTGCTCGGCCCCGACCGCGTGCCGCCCGCGGCGCGGCGCGCCCTGCAGGATTCGCTGGTCCTGGTGCACGGCGGGATGGCCCAGAACGTCGGCCCCATCCTCGAGATGGCGACCGAGAAGTACCTCCTGCGCAGCGCGGAGGAGTGGGTCGCGCGCGGCCGCGCCATCGCGACGCTCGACGAGATCCTGGGCCTGCTGGCGGCGGGGGACATCCGCGGCCTGGGCCGGGCGCTGACCGCCAACTTTTTCGGTCCGCTGCAGACCATCATCCCGTGGGTGAGCAACCGCTACACGGAACTCGTGATCGAGCGGACGCGCGCGGCCTTCGGCGAGGACTTCTGGGGCTTCTGGATGCTGGGCGGGATGTCCGGGGGCGGGATGGGTTTCATCTTCGCCCCGGCCCGGCGCGCCGAGGCGCAGGAGCGGCTCCTCGCCATCATGCTCGCAACCAAGCGGGAGCTGGAGTCCGCGCTACCGTTCGCGATGGATCCCGTGGTGTACGATTTCGCCCTCAATGAAGAGGGCTCGGTCGCCGCGCGGCTCGAGGGCGCGGCCGCACTGTTGCCGCCGGCCTTCTACCAGCAGGCGGTGCCCGGGTGGCTGCGCCGCCAGGCCCGGGACCTGAGCCCGCGCGAGCGCGCCGACCTCCAGCAGTTCACGCGGGCCGCGCGGCAGGGGGGTGAGTTCGCCGCGTTGTTACCCAGCCTGCTCGACCGCCTGCTGCCCGGCACCGGCGGCGCCGAGGGCGAGGCCGGCCAGCTCGACCGCCTCCTTGACGGAAATGGCTTCGACCGGGACCAGCACGAGCAGATCCGCGCTGACCTGCGTGCGGGCCGAATCGGGCTCGCCCGCAACCGGCTGCCGCCCAGCACCCGGATCGAGGACGTCGCCCCGGAGGACCTCTTCAGGGCCGACACGGCCGCCGCGGAACTGCGGGCCGAGGGCGCGGCGGCCTTGCGTCGCGGCGAGGCCGCAGTCGTCACCTACGCGGCCGGCGTGGGCAGCCGTTGGACACAGGGCGCGGGGGTCGCGAAGGCGCTCCACCCGTTCGCCAAGTTCGCAGGGCGCCACCGGAGCTTCGCCGAGGTGCACCTCGCTAAGTCGCGGCGCGCCGCGGCCGAGCACGGGACCACCATCCCGCATGTCTTCACCACCTCGCACCTCACCCACGCGCCCCTCGCCGAGCACCTGGCGGGCCTCGGCCCGCTGCCGGGGGCGGAGGTCCTGCTCTCGCCGGGCCGGTCGATCGGGCTGCGGCTGGTGCCGATGGAGCGCGACCTGCACTTCGCGTGGCAGGAGACCGCCCAGCAGCGGCTCGACGAGCAGAAGGAGAAGCTGCGGGGCAGCGTCCGCGCCGCCCTCGTCCAATGGGCCCGCGCCGCCGGGGAAGGGGCCGACTACACCGACAACCTGCCCGCCCAGTGCCTGCACCCGGTTGGCCATTGGTTCGAGCTGCCAAACCTGCTCAAGAACGGCACCCTCGCACGCCTGCTCTCCGCCCGCCCCGCGCTGCGGACCCTGCTGGTCCACAACATCGATACCCTGGGCGCGACCCTGGATCCGGCGCTGCTCGGTTGGTTCCGGCGCTCCGGGGCGACCCTCGGGTGGGAGGTCATCCCGCGGCGGCTCGAGGACCACGGGGGCGGCCTCGCCCGCGTGGACGGCCGCCTGCGCCTCGTCGAGGGACTCGCATTGCCGCGCGAGGAGGACGAGTTCGCCCTCACCTATTACAGCACCAACACCTGCTGGGTGGATATCGACCGCCTGCTGGACCTCTTCGGACTGACGCGGGCCGAGGCCGGCGACCCCGCACGGACCGCCGCCGCCGTGCGCGCGCTCGCCGCCCGCGTGCCCACCTACGTCACCCTCAAGGAGGTGAAGCGCCGCTGGGGGCACGGGCAGGAGGACGTCTTTCCCGTCGCGCAGTTCGAGAAGCTCTGGGGCGATATGACCGCGGTCGCGGAATGCCCGAGCGTCTTCGCGGCCGTCCCCCGCGCGCGCGGCCAGCAGCT
>SYDD01000289.1 GCA_005786775.1 Opitutaceae bacterium | reverse complement strand
GCGGGGGACAGGGCCCGGGGCGCGGCGCCGAGGCGTTCCTCGGGCACGCGCGTGCCGAAGCCGGAGAGGTCGAGGCCGGGCAACTCCGCCAGGACCAGCGCCGGGTTGAACAGCACCAGCGCATCGGGCAGGGGGCTCACGCGGAGGTCATCCGCGGGGTCGTCGAGGCCCGGCACGGTGGCGGTGGCGGCGGCGAGATGCCCGCCGGCGGAGCCCCCGCCCACCGCGAGGCGGCGGGGATCGATGCCGAGGCGGGTGGCGTTGGCGCGGACCCAGCGGACGGCCGACTTGGCGTCGGCGACGCACGTGACCGGCTTCACCTGGTGGCGGGAGGCGACGCGGTAGTCGGCGGTGATCGCGACCATCCCGCGGGCAGCGAGGTGGCGGCACTGCGGCTCGAACTGGGCGGGCGAGCCGCTCGTCCAGCCACCCCCAAAGAAGAACACGATCGCCGGGCGGCCCGTCCGCGGGCCCGTGGCGGGCTCGAAGATATGGACGTTGAGCGCGACTCCGCCCGCGTCCTTGTAGACCTCGGCGCGCGCGTCGGCGAAGCGCGGGGGGTAGGCGGGCGCGGCGGCGGGGAGCGGGGCCGCGAGAACGAGAACGAGAGCGAGGGCGAGCAGGAGCAGGCGGGGTGACGGATTCATCGGGGGGCGCCGGAGGCGGGCGGTTTCTCGATCAGGTAATCGCCGACCACCAGCGCGTCGAGCCCGGTGGTGTGGAACACCCCCAGCGCGTCCTCGAGCGAGTGGATGATGGGCTTGCCCATGATGTTGAAGCTCGTGTTAAGCAGCATCGGTACTCCGGTGCGCCGGTGGAAGGCCGCGATGAGGTCGTGGTAGCGCTCGTTCCACTCGCGCCGCACGGACTGGAGGCGGCCGGTGGCGTTGACGTGGACGATTGCGGGTACCCGGGCGCGGGCGGCCGCGGTGAAGCGCAGCGTGCGCTCCATATAAGGTGAGACCTGATAGTCCTCGAACCACTCGGGGCCGTGCTCGTCGAGGATCGAGGGAGCGAAGGGGCGGAACTCCTCGCGGAACTTCACCAGGGCGTTGATGCGGTCCTTCATCTCGGCCGGTCGCGGGTCGGCGAGGATCGAGCGGTTGCCGAGGGCGCGGGGGCCGAACTCGGCGCGGCCCTGCACCCAGCCGAGCAGCTTGCCGGCGGCGAGGAGCTCGGCGGCCACCTCGTGGACCGTGTCGGGCAGGTGGCGCAAGCCGGGGAGCCGGCTGAAGCGCGCGAGGTGCTCGAGGGCGCGGGGCGCGATCGCGGAGCCGAGGTAGGGCGGCAGCACGCGCGCGGGGGCGGGGCGGCCAGGGTGGTCCTGTCGCCAGGCCAACAGGGCGCAGCCGAGCGCGTTGCCGTCGTCGCCAGGCGCGCTCGGCACGTGGAGCCGCCGGAAGGGCGTCTCGGCGAGGAGGCGGCCGTTGTAGGAAGAGTTGAGGCCGCAGCCCCCGCCGAGCACCAGCGCGTCGCCGAGGCCGAGCGCGTGGAAGTTGCCGAGGAGCCGGGACATCGTCTCCGCGTAGAAGGCCTGCACGGTGGCCGCGAAACCCGCCCACGCCATCGCGGGCGCACCGGGCGGCCGGGCCCGGCGGCGCAGGCGCTCGAAACCGGCGCGCAGCACGGACGTGCGCGGGTAGCGCAGCCGCAGGCCGTCCACGCGCACGAGCGCGCGCAGCTCCTCCAGCAGCGCTGGGTCGGGCTCCCCGTAGGGCGCGAGGCCCATCAGCTTCCACTCCTCGCCGCCCTCGCTGCTGAAGCCGGCGAGGTCGGTGCAGACCGAGTAGAGGATGCCGATGCTCTCGGGCCCGCGGGCGGCCGCGACCTGGCGCAGCTCGCCGCCGCGGTAGGCGTAGAACGACATCGCCCCGGCCTCGCCTTGGCCGTCCACGACCGCGCAGGCCGCCTCGGTGAACGGGCTGGTGTAGCAGGCGTTCGCAGCGTGCGCGAGGTGGTGGGGGAACTTGACGAACCGGACTCGGCGGTTGCCGTGGTCGCGCAGGAGGATGTCGGCGAAATGCCCCCCGGACAGCCGCAGGCTGGTATGCTGCAGCCAGAGGGAATAGAAGAGCACCGAGCGGTCGCAGAGGTAGCGGGTGAGACCCCCGGCGCGCCGCGGCAGGCGCTCGTGGTCGGCGAGGCCGAGGAGCGACTGCAGCTCCATCAGGCGCGTGAACGGCGCGCTCCACGCCTTGGCTAGGATGAACTCCCCCTGCGGATCGCAGTGATCGCGGAGGACCCGGCGGACCACCTCGCGGGGATCCGCCGCCGCGCCGTAGGCGCGCTTGACCTGCAGGAAGCGTTCGCTCGCCTCGGCAAAGAGCACCTCTCCACGCTCGTCGACCACGGCGAGGGCGGGATCGTGGAAGGTGGCCGCGAGGCCGACGTAATACCGGGGCATCGGCGTCAGAGGATCACGCGCTCGAAGGCGCCGGTGCACGCGGCCGCGGCGGCGACCTCCTCGGGACTGCGCTCGGGCACCGCCGGCCGGTGGCCGCGCCAGCGCATCACGTGCCGGTAGACCTTGAAGAAGGAGGCGCCGTTCTCGATCCGGATGCGCTCCGCCACCGAGAAGCGGCTGAACCGCAGCTTCTCGCGCCAGCCGAGCGCGGTGTAGATCATCGCCTGGCCGAGCCAGCCCGCCCCGGAGACGTTGCGCTTGTCCCAGGTGCCGTCGGACACGGACGGGCGCTGGATCGCGGCGAGCGGGTCGACGTGCACCACGGCGCGGTTGCCGTTGAGGATGGTGTAGAGGGTGTCGATCGACATCCCGCGGTAGTGCTGGCCGCGGCGCAGGAGTTCCCGCGCCCAGCCGGCGCGGACCACATACGCGTGCGTCGTGAGGATACCCCCGCGCAGGAAGTGGGGCGCCGGCCGGCCGGCGCGCCGGAAGACGAAGCCGCCCAGGTGCAGGAAGTCGCACTCCGGCCGCGCGCGCAGGAACTCCGCGCAGCGCGCGAGGTTCGCCGCGTGGTCGCCCTGGAAAAGCACGTCGTCCTCGAGGATGAGCGCCTCCGGCACGCCCGCGGCCAGCACCCGCCCGAGGCACGCGAAGTGCGAGTCGCGGCAACCCTGGTCGCGGTCCGCCTGGCGCCCGGCGCGGAAGAACTCCACGGCGCGCAGGCCGACCCGCCGCAGCTCGGCGCACACCTCGGCGCGGCGGTCGTCGCGGTCGCGCAGGTTGATGCAGAGGACGAGAGGGAACGGGTCGGCGGCGGGCATCGGGCTACTCCTGGTAAAGCGTGCGGACGCGCTCCTTCACCTCGGGCTGCGGGAAGGTCACGTCCTGCATCTCGACCTCACGGCGCACGGCCTCGCGCAGGCCGGCCTCGGTGGTCTCGCGCCAGCGGCGCTTGAGCTCGCGGAGGGAGACGGCGGGCCGCGGGGCCATCGCGCGGGCAAGGGCGAGGGCGTGCGGGACGACCTCGGCGCGGGGGCGCACGGGGACGGGCACGCCGCGCGCGCGGAGCTCGGCGCCCCGGTAGTTCGCGCCGGTGAACAGCATCTCCCAAGCAAGGTGCTCGCCGAAGCGGCGCGGCAGGGTGAACGTGCTGCCCATCCCGGGGGTGAACCCGTAGGCCATAAAGTTGGCGGTATAGAGGCACTCCTCGCCCAACACCTGGAAGTCGGCGTGTAGCCCCAGCGCGAGGCCACCCCCGATCGCGTGCCCCTGCAGCGC
>SYDD01000288.1 GCA_005786775.1 Opitutaceae bacterium | reverse complement strand
GCCGCCGGGATCGAGCGCGCGGTGCTGCTTGGCTGGTACTGGGAACAGGCCGCCTCCTGCGCCGGCCAGAACCGGTTCTTCGCCGCCTGCGTCCGCGCGCACCCCGATCGCCTCTCGGCGTTCGCGACCGTCCAGCCCGCCGCCGGACCCGCGCCCTGCCTCGCGGAGCTGGAGCGCGCCCGCGACGAGGGCCTGTGCGGCGTGGGGGAGCTGTCGCCGCACGCCCAGCACCACGATCTCACCGCGCCCGGTTTCGAGGCCGTCCTTGCCTGGGCCGGCGCCGCAGGCTGGCCGGTGAACCTCCACGTCACCGATCCGGCGGCCGGGCCGTATCCCGGGCGCATCGCCACGCCGCTGGCGGACTTCCGCGCGCTGGCGCTCCGCTTCCCGCAGACCTGTTTCATCCTCGCGCATTGGGGAGGGCTGCTGCCCCTGGCCGGCGAAGGTCCCGCGCCCGCGAATGTCTGGTACGACACCGCCGCCTCTCCCTTGGTGCACGGGCCCGGGATCTGGGAGCGTTTTCTTCGCGCGGTTGGGCCGGAGCGCGTGCTCTTCGGTTCTGACCATCCGTTGCACCTTTATCCCCGGGACGGCGGCTCCGGACTCGCCCGTTTTGTCGCCGAGGCCCGTGCTGGCGGGGCCGATGCCGCGGTGCTCGGCGGGAATCTCCTCAACCTGCTTGGTCCGGCCGGAATGCCCGCAGGGCCCACCGCAGCACCGGGCTGCGGTGATCCGGGACGATCACCTGCAGGCCGGTCGTGAGCCCGTCCGGCAAGGCAACGGGCAGCGAAAGCACGGGTTGACCACCGAGGCTCGCTGGGGCGGTCAGTTCGATGATCCGGTTGCGCAGTTCGGGGGTGCACTCCGCCTTGGTCGGAGCAGGCGTGGGCGCCGCGGGCAGGACAATGAAATCGTGCGTGCGGAAGTAGTCGCGCCAGACCGCCCGCACGCCCTCCGTCGCCGCGCGCGCCGCTGCCTCCTGTTCCGGGGTGACGCGCGCCGCGTTCTCCAGCCGCTGACGGACGTTGGGGTCGTACTCTGGCGCGCGGCGGGCAAACCAGCCGCGGTGCCACGCCCACGCCTCCGTCGAGACCAGCGTGTGGTACGCCGCCAGCGCGGGCGCAAAGCCGGCGGCGAGCGCGTCCGTGAGCGCTCGCTCCGCCGGCTCCGCGAGTTGCCCAGCAGCCCGCCCGAAGGCCTTGGCCACGTCGGGGTCAAGTCCTGGGGGCGCCCAACTGCGGCCGCGCAGCGGACGTTCCGCGGCCCGCTCGGCTGGGAGCAGCGCCTCGAGGACCAGCGCGAGATCCTCCGCCCCGGCGGTGAACCAACCTGCGGTGTCGCAGGTGGGCGCGAGGGGCACCGCATCCGTGATCCAGGGTTCCCCTGGGCTCAGCCGCAGGCCGAAAAGGCCGCAAAAGGCCGCCGGCACGCGGACGGATCCTCCCGTGTCGGTCGCGAGGGCCAGGGGGACGATCCCGGCCGCGACCGCGGCGGCGGAACCGCTGCTTGAGCCGCCGGTGGTCCGCCCGGAAAAGCCGGGCCGGTGGCAGTCGCCATGATGCGGATTCTCCCCGGTGATGCCGTACGCGAACTCGTGCAGGTGCGTCTTGCCCGCGAGGACCGCGCCGACCCGGCCGCACGCCGCCACCAGCGCCCCGTCGCGCGTGCCAGAGGCCCTTTCCCGCGGCAAGAAGGTGGATCCCGCGGCCGTCGGTATCCCGGCCGTGTCGAATAGGTCCTTGGCGAAGTAGGGGACTCGGCCCAGCGGCCGGCCCGGATCCGCCGCCGCGAGCGCCCCCGCGAGCTCGGCTTCCGGCCGCAGCCACGCGAGCACGGCGCGTTGCTGCGCGGGCTCCAGCCGGGTCCGTACCCGCCGGTGCACTTCCGCCGCCGCCGCCGCCGGTTCCATCCCGCGCCACTCTGCGAAGGTCATCCCGCGAGCGTCGGCCGGCGCCGCGCTCGTGGCAATCCGCGCTTTTCGAGCTGGCCCGCCCCCGTCCCGCGCCGGGTGGATAGGGCATGCGTCGCCGCCGGTCGCGCCCTTGGGGTCTAGTCCTTGCCATTCTGGCCTTGGGCGCGTGCGCGCGCGGCCCGGAAAAGCCCCCGCCCGCGCCCGCTGGCGCCGCGCCGCGGATGCGCGCGACGCTCCAGACGGACTGGTTCCCGCAAGGGGAACACGGAGGCTTCTACCAGGCGCTCGCTGCCGGGCACTACGCGGCGGTGGGTCTCGACGTCGAGATCTGGGCTGGCGGACCCGGCGCCGGCATCCGGCTCAAGGTCGCCCGCGGCGACGCGGATTTCGGGATGCTCCGCGCGGACGACGTCCTGCTCGCGGCCAGCCGCGGTTTGCCTCTAGTGATGGTGATGGCGACGCTCCAGCACGAGCCGCTTGCGCTGATGATGCACGCCGACAGTCCGGTCCGCTCTTTCCCGGACCTCGCGGGACGCACGGTGATCGGCAACGTTGGAATGGCGTGGATGCCGTACGTCGAACGGCGGTTCGGGATCACTTTCGAGAAGCGCCAGAACACGTATGGTTTGGGGGAGTTTCTCGCCCGCCCGGACCTCATCCAGCAGGTGATGGTCACGAACGAGCCCTACTTCGCCCGCGCCCAGGGCCGCGAGGTGCGCTGGCTGGGTCTCGCGGCCGCCGGCTACGACCCGTACCACGTCGTGGTCTCGAACCGCACGCTGGTCCGAGATCGGCCCGCGCTGGTCCGCGCTTTTGTCCAGGCTTCGATTCGCGGCTGGCACGAATACCTCACCGGCAACCCCGCCGCGGCCGACGCCCTCATTCTGGCCCGCAACCCGCAGATGACCCCGGGGCTCCTCGGGCACTCGCGCCGGGAGCTCATCGCGGGTCGTTACGTGGCGGGGGATCCGGCGCGCGGCGAACGCATCGGCCGGCTGGACCCCGCGCGCGTTGCCGAGCTGGCCACCCAGCTGCGTGAGCTGGGGATTCTCGAGGCGCCCTTGGACCTCGCCGGCGTCGCGCAGCCGTCCGGGCCCTGAACGGGTCAGGAAGGGATTGCCTCCATACCGTCGCCACGGTGGGGTGGGGGACGATGTCCCCCGAAGCCCGTCTCGCCGCCCTCGGCCTCACGCTCCCCGATCCTCCGGTCGCCGCCGGCAGCTACGTTCCCGTGGTGCGAACCGGTAACCTGCTCTACTGCGCCGGCACCATCGCGATGCGCAATGGCGTCCAGACCCACGTTGGCCAAGTCGGGCGGGAGCAGACCGTCGAGAGCGCCCGCGAGGCCGCCGCGGTCTGCGTGCTCAACACGCTTGCTAACCTGCGGGCTGCCGTCGGTTCTCTCGATCGGGTTTCACGCATCGTGTTCGTGAGCGGCTACGTGAACGCGGTGGACGGATTCACCGAGAGCCCTGCCGTTCTCAACGGCGCGAGCGACCTCCTCGTCTCCATCTTCGGTGACGCCGGCCGCCACGCGCGGGCCGCGGTCGCGGTGAACGGCTTGCCCCGCGGTAGTACGGTCGAGGTCCAGGTAGTCGCGGAAGCGGGGGCGGGCTGAGCCGTACGGTTCCCGACCGCCGGATCCGCGCCGCTTGCGCTCAGAGGGGCTTGCGCAAGACCTTGGCGTTGCGCCCGCTCTCTTCGTAGGCGCGTAAACGCGCCTCGGGCAGGGCCTCTTTGGAGGCCTCTTCGAAACCGCACACGTTGGTGAAGAACCCGAAGTTCTGCGTCGATAGCGCCAGCAGAGTGTCGGCACCCCGCTCCTTCGCGACCATCCCGGCGTACTCCACCATCTTCCGCCCGATCCCGCGGTTGTGGTAGAATGGCATGACGTAGAGTGAGCCCACCTCGGCCACACGCGGGGAATCCGGGTAAAAATACAGCGTCACGCAGGCGATGATGTTCTCGTCGACCTCGAAGACGTAGAACTGCTCGATGTTCTTCTCGATGGCCTGCTGCGTCCGATGGATCAGCTCCTCGCGGCGGACCGCGTTGCGCGTCAGGTTGTAGATCAGGCGCACATCACCCTTCCGCGCGCGCCGGATCTGCTGGTAGTCGTTCCCGTAGACCAGGGAGCCAACCCCGTCATTGGAGAAAATCTCGTTGAGCAGCCCATCGAAGATCCGCCCGTCGAGGATGTGCACCCGCGGCGTCCCGGTCTCGATCGCCTTGATCGCGTGGAGCGCCTTGCTTAACGCCGCCGGATCAATGCGCGCAGGCGCCTCGCGGGCGATCTGCTGCAGTGCTTCCAGCGAGATCTCGCGGCGGAATTCGCCGTCGATGCTCAGCCCTGCGACCGGTCCCAAAAATAGGATTTTCGTCGCCTGCAGCGCCTCCGCGACCTCCGCTGCCAGCAGGTCCGAGTTTAGCCGCAGTGATTTCCCGTCGGGCCCGAAGCCGATCGGCGGGAGAACCGGAATAATCTGCCGGTCAATTAGCTCCCCAAGGAAGTCCTTGTCGATCCGGTCCACCTTCCCGGTGAACTGCTGGTCCACGCCGCGGATAATTCCCACCGGCAGGGCCCGCACGGCATTCGTGATCGCGCACTTCAGCAGATTTTGCGTCAACCCTTCTACGAACGCGTGGGAGGCCCGCGCCGCCGCGCGTACCGCGAGGTCCAGCGTGGCCGCGTCAGTCACGCCCGAGCCGTCGGCGTTCGAGATCGGGATGCCGCGCAGCTCTGACAGTTCGCGCAGCTGGTGGCTGATGCCGTGCACGAGGACGACCTTGATGCCCAGCGAGCGCAGGACTGCGATGTCCACCAAGAGGTTGCTGAAATTGTCGTCCGCGATGATCGAACCGTCGATCGCGATCACGAAAATCTGCCCCTGAAAGCGCGGCACGTACTTCAGGATTCCGCGCAAGTCCGTCGGCTTGATCGTGGTGCTGATCGCCGAGGCGGGGGCGGGCGTGCCGGAACTGGAGCTCATCGAGGGGCGTCGAGTTGTCGGGGATGTGGCCGGGCAGGTCAATAGCCGCCGTGGCTCACTTCACCTCGAGCCGCCACGCGCGCGAACCGCGTCGACCAGGAAGCAGCAGCTCGTACACGCCGGGCGTCAGCGACCCGCCGGGCAGCGTTAGCAACGCGATGGTCTGCCGCGACCGGGTCTGCAGCTCGCCGCCCACCCGCTCGAAGCGTGGCGCGAGCACGAGTTGGTTGCCGCGCACATAAAGGTCCGCCCCGGCCAGTTGCTCCTGATCGGAAGCGAGCCGGCACGTCAGCTCAATGGCGTAGGGCAGAAGCTGCGCAACGGCCGGGGCCGCCCGCACAGTGAGGATCTCTTCCGCCAACGGCAGGGGCTCGACCAGCGTTTCCACGAGATCCGCGGGTAATCCGTCGGGAGCGCTCCGCGTTTCTGCCCCTCCCGGAACCGCCGACCGATCCGCCGGGCGCTGCGCAGTGAGGGAAATCCGCTGGTAACCGGACGCCAGTAGCCGCTTCACGTTCGCCTGCCGGCGGAGATCCTCGTACGGCTGGAATGCCGGGCCAGACTTTCGGTAGTGCAGGGTCAGCCAAGTATACGGAGCGACGACTGCGAGAATCGCCACCACGATCCATTTCAGCGGCCAAGGGCGGCGAGCGCTCGAGGATTCAGTCATCGCGGCGGAGCAAACCGGCGCCGCTCACCGGTGCAAGCGCGCGGACAACTCCTGGTCCCCGCCCGGGGGCCGCCGGCGACCGTCCGCCGGCGGGACCGGGTTCAGCGCTTCCGCGAACGGGCCTTCGGCTTCTCCTCCCCGTCGCCGGAGTCCCCACCGTCCTCATCCTCCTCATCCTGTTCGCCTTCCTTCTTCTTCCCCTCCTCGTCCTCCTCGCCCTCTTCGTCCTCATCCCACTTCAGGGAGCCATCGTTCTTCAGCTTCTCCTCCTCCTCGGCGTCCAGCTCCGGCAGATCCTCGTCGTCCGCCTCGTCCCCCTCGCCCTTGGCCGGGCCCTCTTCGTCCGGGTCATATCCCGCCGGCATATAGTCGAGGATGCTGCCAATCTCCTCAAAGACATGCACCGCCTTCCCTTGGATGAAGCTGCTATTCTGGTCCTCGCGGATCTCGTCCTCCACTTCGTCTACGGACAACTTGGTCTCAAACTTGAACAGGTCGTTGAGCATCTTCACCCGGCAACGGGTGAGGTGATCCAGTAGGTCTGCATAGGGCCCGTTCTCTTCGTCGAGGATGTCCGGCAGCGCGAATAGCTTTTCCTCGGATTCGAACAGCGACTCCTTCATCCGGCGCAGGCGCACCTTTCCGTTGCCCAAGTCCTTATCGATGCGGAACGGGATGAACGCCGCCTCGAAGATGTCCTGGTCAAAGCCGTAATCGCGGAGCGGTTCCACCAGCTCGACGAGGTGTTGGACCTGCCGCGGATCGACGATGCTCAGGCCGTCGACGTCCCAGCGGACCGGATCGCTTGTCTCAGCGACCCACCAGTTGTGATCCTCGCCGAGGCGGACGACGCACCACTCGAGCGGTTTGATTGCTTTGGCCATGGAAGAGAAAAGGGCGGATGAAATTTTCGCGCAGCGTGCTTCCTGAGTTTCAAAAAACAAGCAAAATTAAGCGCTGTTTCTTGCGGTCGCCCCGGAGATGCGATGGCTTCAGAACCACTTCAAAAAAAGGGAGTTCTGCCACTCGGCGCCTTGCCAAGTCCGCCGCTTTGGGCCCACGTTGGCGCCATGGGTAGCTTCTACGAAAAGCTGGTGCGTCCGGCGCTCTTCCGCCGCGATTCGGAGCACGCGCATGAGCTCGGCGTAAATGCGATGGCCGCCCTCGGCCGCCTTACGCTCCTCTGCCGCCTCTTGGCCGCGCATCACCAGCGGCTCGCCCGCGTCCAGCGCCCGGTCCAAGCCTTCGGCCTCACCTTCCCGAACGCCGTCGGGCTCGCCGCCGGCTTCGACAAGGATGCCCGGGCCTGGCCCGCCGCCGCCGCGCTCGGCTTCGGCCACGTCGAGGTGGGCACGGTCACCGCCCACGCGCAGCCGGGCAATCCGGTGCCGCGGATGTTCCGCTATCCCGCCGAAGAGGCCGTGATCAACCGAATGGGCTTCAACAACGGCGGCGCCCCCGCGATGGCCGCCCGCCTTGCCCGCCAACCGGGCCCCGGCCGGCGCGCCATCCCCCTCGGCATCAACCTCGGAAAATCCAAGGTCACCCCCCTCGAGGAGGCTACCGCCGACTACCTCGCCAGCTTCCGCCTGCTCGCCGACTGGGCCGACTATATTGTCCTCAACGTCTCCAGCCCCAACACGCCCAACCTGCGCCAGCTGCAGGACGAGGGGCGGCTGCGGGAATTACTCCAGACGATCACCACCGCCAACCGTGAACGCCCGGCCGCCGGTCGGCGCCCGGTGCCGGTCTTGCTTAAGATCTCCCCCGACCTCTCGTGGCCCCAGATTGACGCCGTGCTCACGGTGGTCGCCGAGTTCCGCCTCGATGGACTGATCGCCACCAACACCACGATCGCGCGGCCCGGTCCGTTCGCTGCGGTGGGCGAGGCCGGCGGCCTCAGCGGTGCCCCGCTCCGCCGCCGTTCCACGGAAATCATCGGCTACGTCGCTCGCGCCACCCAGGGCCGGCTGCCGCTCATCGGGGTTGGTGGGATCACCGATATTACCGGCGCCGCCGAGAAGCTCGATGCGGGCGCCTCCCTGGTCCAGGTTTACACGGGAATGATCTACCGCGGCCCCTTCTTTGCCGCTGACCTCGCCCGCGGTATCGCCGCGCGCCAGCGTTTCTGACGCGCGTCGGAGCGTTTCCTCGGCCCGTGGCCATTTCGGTGCTGGACACGGCTATTTCGATCCCTCTTAGTCCGCGTTCCTTCAGTTTTTGCTCAGGTGGTGGAATTGGTAGACACACACGTTTGAGGGGCGTGTGCCGTAAGGCGTAAGGGTTCGAGTCCCTTCCTGAGCACCATTTTACGACGGCCCGTT
>SYDD01000045.1 GCA_005786775.1 Opitutaceae bacterium | reverse complement strand
GGCGCAGCGGAGACGTTTTCCGTCCTCGGCGGCGATTGGGGCCTCTCCCCGAATTACCACGCGTTCTTCTTCGGCCTCGCGCGCGACGCCACGGGTGCGTTCTTCGGCACGCCCTCCCTCGAATCCACTGTGACCAGCGGCCCGGAGCAGAAGGCGGCGTATCCCCAGCTGCCCGTGCGTGGGCAACGCAGTCTCCGCGATGTGCTTGAGTTTTCCGGCCACCGCTCGGAAACGCCCTGGCGGGGCTGGCTGCTGAGGATTACGCCAGAGGGGCGCAGCGAGCCGTTTGCGAGCGGGTTCCGTCAGGCGAACGGGCTCGGCCTCAGCCCGGAGGGCGCGCTGTTCGCCACCGACAATCAGGGCGACTACAAGCCCTCGACCGGCCTCCTACACGTCGCCGCCGGGGATTTCCACGGGCACCCCTCCGGCCTGAAATGGGAACCGGGCCACGATCCGGCGGCGCTCAGCCTCGAGGGAGTTTGGCGACGGCTGAAGACGCCCGCGATCGTGTTTCCCCACGGGCCGATGGGCCAGTCGCCCGGGCAACCGGTCTGGGACAGCACCGGGGGCGCCTTCGGGCCGTTCGCGGGCCAGGTCTTCGTGGGCGACTACAGCCGGCTGGTCGTGCGCGCGGAGCTCGAGCTGGTTGCGGGCGCCTGGCAGGGCGCGTGTTTCCCGTTCCTCGGGCGTAACGACGTGCCACCCCACGTGCGCGGGGCGCGGCTCAAGGCCGGGGCGACGCGGGCGGCCTTCGGTCCCGACGGCGCACTCTACCTTGGCGCCACCGCCGGTTGGGGAGCGGGCGAGGATGGGCTGCAGCGGGTGCGATGGGATGGCTCGGCGACGTTCGAGGTGCGGTCGTGGCGGCTTACCGACGAGGGCTTTCGCCTCACGTTCACGCAACCGGCCGACCCCGCGCTCCTCGCGGATCCGGCGCGGTTCGCGCTGCGCCGTTTCCGTTACCTTTATCACGCCCGCTACGGCTCGCCACGGGTGGACGAGACCCCGGTCGCGCTCGCGGCGCTGCGCCCGGCCGCGGACGGCCTATCCGTCGAGCTCATCCTCCGGGACCTCGAACCCGGGTTTGTGTACGAGCTCTCGCTCCCGGAATTGCGCGCGGCGCGGGGCGAACCTCTGACCAACCCGCTCGCCTATTACACCCTCAACCGCCGGCGCGACGGCCGCGGCACGACGGGCGGCACCACGCGCCTCGCGGCCCCAGGCGAGGGCACGCGCGGAGGGCGGGAAAACGCCGCGGACCTACGCGCGCCGGGCGCCCTGGTCGCGGCCGGCGCGGAGGTTTACCGGCTCTACTGCGCGGGCTGCCACCAGCCAGACGGCCGGGGCATCCCGGGCGGGGCGGCCAATTTCGTCGAGGATCGCACCCGCCTCGCGCAGCCCGATCGCGACCTTCTGGCTATCATCGAGCGGGGCAACGAGGCGCGCGCGATGCCCGCCTTCGGCGCGATCCTCTCCCCGCTGCAGCGCCAGGCCGTGCTGGCTTACCTGCGCTCGGCGTTCGGCGCGCCCGCACCTTGAAGGCGCCCCCAACGATTAGCGGCCGACGACGGAAGCCGAGGGCGCCGCGGGCCGGCTCGGCACGCGCACCCAGCGCATCCCGGCCGCCTGCGCCGCCCGGATACCCGGCTCGGCATCCTCGAAGACGAGGCAATCGGCCGGCGCCACTCCCATCTGCCGGGCGGCCAACAGGAACATGTCAGGCGAGGGCTTGCCGTGGGTCACATCATCCGCCGTAACCACCACCGGGAACAGCGGAGCCAGCCCGGTGATCTCCAGGGAGCGCTCGACGATCGGGCGCGGGCCGCCCGAGGCGATGCCGACGGGCCGGACCCCGGCCGCGCGCCGCGCGATGGCGGCGACGGGTTCGATCACTCGGACCTCGGCCTGCAGTTCCAGGAAGAGCGCCTCCTTGCGGTGGAAAACTGCCTCGGGGTCGATCGTCAGCCGGTAATGAGCCGCGAATAGCTCGGCCACCTTGCGGGTCGGTACGCCCCCGAGGGCGTAAAATAAGTTCTCGTCCAGTGTCTCGCGCAACCCCGCCTCGCGCATTGCAGCCGCCCACGCGCGGAAATGCAGCGGCATCGTATCCACGAGCGTCCCGTCGAGATCGAAGATGTAGCCGGCAAATTCGCCCGGCGGCAGTTCCAGCAACATAGGGGTCGAGACGCTGCGTCCGCGGCCCCCGCGAGGCAAAGCGAAAGCGACCGGCGCTCAGTCACCCACCACCCGCCGCGGTGCAGTGCGGGGCAGGCGCGGCGCGAGGTCCCGACCCACCGGCAGATCGCCGAGGTGCTCAGGCGCGAGGTAGGCGAAGTGCGTCCGGGCGGCGATTGCGCGCAGCCCCTCCGCGAGGAACGAGTTCGAGTCGTCATCGCCGCTGTCCCCCAGCAGGGCCACTAGGAGCCCCGCGGCTGTGCGCGGCTGCGCGCAGCACTGCTCGACCCATGCGAGGACGACTGCCGGCACCTCCTCCGGCTCCGAGGCAGCGACCACCACGATGTCGGCCTCGGCCGCCTGCCGCGGACTGATGGGCGGCCAATCGGAACGGCCTAGGTAGTCGGGCGTCCACGGCAGCGGCTGCACGCGGAGACCCTCCTCGAGTTCGCTGCAGACACGCACGCACAATTTCAGCGCACGGCGATAGGCGGCTTGGTCGTCAAAGGCGACCACGACCTT
>SYDD01000044.1 GCA_005786775.1 Opitutaceae bacterium | reverse complement strand
GCCCGCGCCGGGGCTCGTGCCCTACGAGGTCATCGCGCCCCAGTGGATGAACGGCGCGCGCGCCCGCCGCTGGATCGCCCTCCCCGAGGGCCGCCGGATCACCTTCCATCCCGAGGCCGACTGGCGCTTCCCGCCGGGCACCGTGCTGGTGCAGCAGGTGGACTGGATGAAGGACGCGCGCCGGCCCGAACAGCCTTCGCGCCTCGAGACCCGGGTGCTGGTCGCGCAGGACGACGGCGGCTTCTACGGGCTCAACTACCGCTGGGACGCAGCCGGACGCGACGCCACTCTAGTGGAGAATGACGACGAGCGCGCCACCCTCGACCGGCTTGACGAGAAGGGGGCCCGGACGCGCGTTCTCTGGGCCCATTCCAGCACCGAGAGCTGCAGCCAATGCCATTCGCAGGGCGCCGGTTACGTGCTCGGCCTCAAGACCCGTCAGCTTAACCGTCCCGTCACCGGCCCCGACGGCGCGCCCCGGAACCAGCTGGAGGAATGGTCCCGCCGCGGGATGCTCGACGGGTCCCCGGGCCCGGACCCGGCGCGCAATCTCCGCAGGCACGCCGCCATCGAGGAGCCAGCCGCCGCGCCCGAGGCCAAGGTCCGGGCCTACCTCGACGCGAATTGCGCGCATTGCCACAACTCGGCGCCCATTCCCGCCGCGTGGCGCGGCAACTCGAACCTGCCGCTCCCCGACCAACTCCTCGTGTTTGGCCCGCTGGTCGGTCCGGATTCCGGCGGCCACCGGCACGTGGTGGCGCCGCGGGATCCGGACGGCTCCGACCTGTTCCACCGCGTGAGCGGGAACGTGATCGGGCAGCGGATGCCGCCGCTCGAGTCGGATTCCGTGGACCGGCCCTTTGTCGCGCTGCTGCGGGAGTGGATCGACGGCTTGCCGCGGCAGGAGACGACGCCACCGGTGGCGGTCGCGGCCGAGTTCGAGGAGGATGGGCGGCTGCTCGTGCGCTTCAATGAGGCGGTGCGCGCGGGCGACGGCGCGGGCGGGGCGGAACGCGTGGCGGCGTACCGGTTGAGCGGGGCCGAGGTCCTCGCGGCCACCCTCGCCACCGATCGCCGCACGGTGACGCTGCGGACGTCACCTTTGGCGGCGGGAAGGCTGCCGGTGCTGCGGGTCGAGGGCGTGGCGGACCGCGCGGACACGCCGAACCTCTCCCAGGCGCAGGAGGTCCCCGTCACCCGCGCCCCCGCCCGCCTGAGTGCCACGCCCTGAAGGGAAGCGATGGGCGCACACTCTCAAAAAACCTCCACCACCGAGACCCGCTGCGAATCGGTCCGGATGCCGATCAGCTTCGCCTGAATGGACTCCTGCGGGATGCCCGTCAGCCGCGCGACGGCGTCGCGATAGGCCGTCATCTGTCCCCGGTACCGCTCGCGCAGGGCGTCGTCACTCGCCCCGCGCGCCGTCTTGTAGTCAATGATCACCGCGCTCCTTCCAGGCGTGAGGCAGACCCGGTCGAACACGGCGGGCACGATCTCCGTCTGCCCCTCCGGCAAGGTCTGGTGGATCGCTGCCTTGCGCTCGACCCACAGCAGCCTGCCGTCGAGTTCCCCGACGAGCACGCGGCGGATCGCCGGATCGGCCAGGCACGCCCGGATGCGTTCGAGCGCCTGCGCGTGGACCTCCTCCTGCCCGGCGGGCACGGGGAGGGCGTCAAGCTCGCGCAGGAAGGCATCCGCGTCGCGCCCGAGCCGGGCAAACAAAGTGTGCAGGTAGGTGCCGAAGACTTTGCCCCGCAGCTCGGAGGTTTGCGGAGCCCACGGGGCATCGCCGGTGGGCGAGTGCGCGGACGGTTGCCGCCGCCGAGGCCGTACCGTGGTCGCGAAATCAGCCCAGACAGTCGCCAGCGGATCGGTCGCCTCCCCCGCGGCCGCCGATTCCCCGGGCTGGGTCGCAAAAGCCCTGGTCCAGCCCCGATCGTCCGGCGTCGGGCTATCCGTCCACGCCAGCTCCGCGGCGGGATCGTCGGGCGGTAGCGGCGCCGGGTTGCACCAGCCGCGGGTGGTTCGCGCCAGGCTCGACTCCAGGAAGCAGGCGAAATCGTGGCTGCCCTCCTTGGCCTTGCTCTCGAAATACTCGCTCGACGCGGGGTCCAACTTCCTGGCCGGGAGCCGATCCGAAATCATCACGAGGCGGACTTTCGCCCGCGTCATGCCCACATAGAGCCGGCACAGGCTGCCGTAGGCCGACTCCGCGCGCAGGGCATCGATGGCTTCGCGCAGGACCGGCACGTGCTCCGCGAACGAGCGGTTCATTCCCGCCAGAATCCAAGCGGGCCGGAACAGGCTCTCATCGTAGATACTGCCGGTCACCGCCCCGGCCCGCTTTTCCGCCATCGCCGGCGTCAGGTAGAGCAACCCGCCCCGCAAGTCCGCCATCCGGTGCTGCGAGTCGTTCAGGCACGGCAGGTACACCATGCCGTACTCTAGGCCCTTTGCCCGGTGGATCGTGATGACCTGAACGCCTTGGACCATCGCCTGGTCGCGCCGGCGCGTGCCCTCGGCGTAGGCGATGAAGTCCGCCAGATCCCTGCGGCCCGTCGTATCGTAGTCGGCCGCCACGGCCCGGAACTGCCGCAGCCGTTTCTCCAGAAAATCATTGGTGGATTCGGGCGCCAGCGAACCGACCAGCCAGTCCGCCACGGCCTCCGCCCCGCGCGCCGCGAAGCGCTCAGCGATTCCGCGCGTCAACCGGCCCCAGTCCGGATCGCCGCGCTCATCCGCCACCAGCCGGCGCGCGGCGGGCGACATCCACGCGAGCCCCCGGGCGAGGGCGTTCCCCGGGTGGGCGGTCACCTCGATCAACGCGAACAGTCCCGCCGTCACGGGATTGTCCCGCACCACGGCCACCGAAGCCTCGTCCGTGGCCTCCACGCCCAGCCGGCGAAGGGTCTCGGCGATCCGCCGCGCCTGATCATTGCTGGAAACCAGGACCGCGCAGGTGACACCCGGGCGCAGGCCCCGCGGCAGGCCCGGCCCGGCCTCGGCCAACACGCCGCTGCGCTGCAGATCACCGGCTATCCATATCGCATGGCGCTCCGGCATGCCCGCTCCCGCCTCCCCCGGATCGCCGCCGTTGCCATCCTCGCCGTCGCCCGGGGCGGACTTCCCCAGCCGCACCCACTCCGCACGGCCCGCCGCGGGCGCCTCCCGATGCGCCCGCTGCTCCTGGAAGACCCGATCCCAGTCGCTCGCCGCCACGGGGGAAAAGAAGCGGCCCAGCTTCCGGTCCCCGAGGTTCTCCAGCAAGGCGTTGACCATCGTCAGCACCTGAGGCGCACAGCGGCGCGTCTCGTTCATCTCCACGCTGATGCCGTTCGCCCGGATCATCGCGTCCACGCGGTGGAGCAGCTCCCGGTTCCCCTGGCGCCACTCGTAGAGCGACTGCTTGGTGTCACCGACCACGAACACGCTCCGGTCCTCCCCCGCCGTCCCCACGATCTCGTCGAGATTCCGGCGCAGGACATCGTACTGCCGGGTGCTGGTGTCCTGGAATTCGTCCAGCAGCCAATGCTTCACCTTCGCATCGAGACGGAAATGGATGTCGTCCAGCGCCGCCGCCACGTCCTCCCGCCGCCCTAGCGGGGTGAGCCACGCGTTCAGCAGGACCGCGTAATCCGTGAAGCTCAACCGCCCCTGGCGGCGAACCTCGGCGTCGTACGCCTGCTCAAAGCCCGTCAGGCAGGCGTGCAGGGCCTTCGTCCGCCGCATCGCCGTGCGCACGGCCAGACTGATCAGGGCCTGGACGACCCGCCGGGCCGCCGCCACCTCGTGCGCCTCCAGCCAGACCGACTCCCGGTAGTAGCGGACCTCCAATCGCGTCCGCGTCTCGTCCAGCACCGGGGCGTACCGCTCCAGGAAAGCCTCCAGCTCGCCCGCGTCCAGCTCCGCCATCCTCTGCACCGATGCGACGCCCTCGAATCCTTGCACCAACCTCGCCCGCCGCTCGGTCTTGCCGTTACTGGTCTGGGGATAGGTGCTCAACCGGGCCGCCACCGCGGCCACGTCGGCGGGATCCGGTGCGCCCTTCTCGTCCAGATCCAGCCACGGCGGGCGGCTGGCGCCCGGCCAGATGGCGTCCGGGTCACCCCAGACGGCCTCGTCGCGGGCCAGCGTCAGGAACTCGTGGTACGCCCGCACCAGCTCGAGCAGGGTCTCGGTCGGGTTGCCCGCCGCCTGCCCGTCCACGTAGTCGTTCAGCTGCGCGCCTAACTGGTCCAGCTGACCCCGCGCCTCCAGCTCCCCCAGCATCGTCCGCAGCGCCCCCTCTGCCAGCCCGGGCAGCTCAGGTTCTGGCACGGTCACCGGCCGGCTGGTCTCCAGCCCCAGTTCCAACGCGAACGGGTTGACCAGCCGCACGAAGAAACTGTCCAAGGTGCTCAGCAGGAGCCGGTCCGAGGTCTGCACCAGCTCCCGCAACTTGGCCGCGAAGGCGGCAGGCGGAAACTCCTCCGGGTTGAGCACCAGCGGGTTATCCTGATCGACCGGACTCGGCTCGCCCGCCGGATGCACCCCGCAGATCCTCCGCCGCTTGTCCTCGTCGGTCGCCGCCTCCTTCAAACGCTGCAGCACGCGCAGATAAAACTCGCCCGCCGCCGCCCGGGTGAAGGTCAGCGCGATGATTTCCTCGGGCCGCTTGCCCAGCATCAGCAGCCGGGCCAGGCGCACCGAAAGCTGGTAGGTCTTGCCGGTCCCGGCGGATGCCAGGATCGCGAAATTCAGCCCCCTCGTTCCGGAGTCGGTGCTCATGCGCGGGCGGTCTCGGTCGCACCGAGCGTGGCCGGGTTCAGGACCAACTCGGGCCGGCGCCCGGCCAGATGTTCCAGGACGGGATACTGGGCCGGCTCCGCGGCCGGCTGAAAGTTCTCCGGCCCTCCCTGCGCCAGCAAGCCGGCGATCTTCGCCATCCAGGCCCGCGCGGCAGTACGGTAAGTCGCCGCGAACCCGGTCCAGACCCGGACCACCTTGGGATTCGCCTCCCCGGACAGGCACAGGTAGCCGATTTCCAAGGTTCCTTGGCCCACCTGCGGACGGCCCTCCGTCAGCGCCCAGTCGTAGGCCGGCAGCTGCAGATCCTTCCAACGTTGCCCCTGCAGCGCCCCCTTCGCGGACTTCGCGGTGCTCGGGATCGTGAAGTAACCCAGCTGGCCGCTGGCCTTCGACCTCGCGACGTGGGTCTGCTCGGGCGACTTCGCCTTCCCGAAGGACTTGTAGTCGTAAACGCGGAACTTCCGTCCGTCGCGGTGCACGTCCAGGCGGTCGAACCGGCCCCGCAGGGTGAACCCCTCCGCGATGGGGATCGGGGGCAGGGCGCCCTCGACCTCCAGAATCGACCAGCCTTCCGCCCGCAGTTGGGCCTGCGCCCCCGCGAAAGCCCGCAGCCGCGCCCGCGCGGTCTCGCGCTGCAGCAGCAGCGACCCGGCTGGCGCGCGGCCGAATCGCTCTCGAAAATGGGCTTCCAGCTTCGCCTCCAGCGCCCGGAGGATAGTAACGCAGTCCGTCAGGTCCCGCGTGTCGGGATCGCGACCGAACGCCTCCACCGCCGCGTGCAGCAGGGTGCCGAACCCGGCCGCGTCCAGCTCGATCGCATCGTGGGAGGTCTCCGACATCCCAAGCGCGTGCTTCAGCCAGAAGTCCGCCGGATTCTCCAGGTAGGTCCGGAACGCGGTCGCGCTGATGCTGCCCCCCAGACGTCGCGGTTTTAAGTCCGCCGCCGCGTCCGCCGGCAACCGGAGCGTCGCGTCCAGCCGGTGCTCCGGCGGGATTTCCCAAATCGGCTCAGCCCGCGCGGCCCGCACCTCCTGCAACAGGTGATCGAGGCGACCAGGGCGTCCCTTCGTGCCCAGCAACGTGTCCCCGCCTCGCTCCGGGCTCAGCATCAGCAGTCGGGAAGGCCGCAGGCCATCACCCTGGGCGTTGTGCCGGGGCACAATCACATCGATACGCCCGCCCTGGGCCCGCTGGCGCCGCACGAGCTCCAGCGCGTAGGCCGCCTGGGCGAACTGCTGCGCCGGCGACGCCAAACCCAACGCCACCCGCAGGCTGGCCGGCAGGAACGGGTGCGCGTGGCGCACCCCGGGCACCAGGTCATCCGTCAGTCCGAAGAGCACCAGATGCGGCACCGGCTCCCACGGGATTTCCATCCAGCCCGGCAAGTTCACCGCCTCCCGGTCGATGTCCCCGCGGAACGAGCGCGCCCCCGCCGCCCGCAAGGCCAGCCGCACCACGTCCCGCGCCGTCAGGGTGGTCAGGTCGGGCCGTCCCGGCTCGAGGCCGTCCAGCGCCGCCTCGATGGCCTCGGACACATCGGACGCGAAGAGCCACTCTTCCTCCGCCAGCCCGGCCCCCGGACCCGGTTGCGCCAGCGTCAGGGTCCGCTCCCCCAGTTCGCGCCACCCCAACGCCCGCAGTTCCCCCGCGACGCGCCAGCCTGCCGCCAGAGCTTCCGCCGCCTCGCGGATCTGCTGGTTTTGCACGCGCTGCCGCGATTCCAGCGCGGCGTCGACGCGCACGCTCCGCGCAAACGCCAGGGTTTCCTCCAACGGCTGCGGCGCGGTCGCCGCACTCACCGCATCCAGCAGGAGCTGGAGTCTATGCCAGCCGATGCGCTTCCGCCCCCCGCCCTCCTCCTCCGCCAGCTCGATCTCCTTCAGGCGGAGCCGGGCCGCCACCACCGGATGATTCACGCACCGGCGTAGGTTCGCGAAGGTCGGCTCATCCGCGAGGTCCAGCAGGGCGGCGATCGCGTGGTGAATGCCGTGGTCCCGATGGCGCCGCCCCAGCGGATTGGCCGTGTTGATGCGCGGCGCGCCGCCCGGGCCGCGCTCCAACCCGTGCAGTTCCCGCGTGATCAGGGCCGGGTAGGCCTCGCGGTCGCACGGCACCACCGCCAGCCGCCCCACCACCTCCAGGGCGGACGCCCCCTCACCCCGCACCCGGGTGTGATGCTGCCGCACCAGCCGGCCCAGCCGCTCCAGGCCATCCTCCGGCTTCTGCACGACGTGCACCGTGTCCGCGAAATCCGGCCACGGCGACCCGCGCGGCTGCGCCCACGCCCCCGCGTCCGGACGCCCCCACGCGTCGAAAGCCCCGGCATCGGCCGGGTCAGCGGCGATCAGGACGCGTACGGAGAGCCGGGCGCTCCGAACCCGCAAGGCCATCTCGAGGAGAGGCGGGGCATCCAGCACGCCCGCGAGCCAGATGGACTCGATGCCCGCCGGAACTTCATCGGAACGCGCTTGTTGGCGCCGGTGTCGGTTGTGGTCGACCAAACCCCATTTCGCCAATTTTCCGAGGTAGCGTTTCTCTAGCCGCCCCAATTGCTGCCAGCGGGCGACCTGACTGGCCGCCGCCTGTAATTCGGGCCGCAGCCACGCCTGGTGACTGGCCGTATCGGCGAAACTCAGGTCCTCCGCCGCCACCCCCAGTTCGTCCTGCAGTTGCAACAGGTCATGGGCAAAAGCCAGGGCGCCCACGGGCGTCATCGGCCCGCGCAGGTCCGGCTGGAACAGCGCCGGATAGTCCGCGCGATCAAAACCGGGATCGGTCAGCACCGCCCCCCACGCGAGCGCCATCACCTCCCGTCCGGCGACCTCGTCGGGTTCCGCGAGCTCGGGGTCTCCGCGGGGGATGCCCATCCCGGACAGAAAATGGCTGGGCGTGGTGATCTGCGGCAGGAGCAGCGCTCCTGCCTGACGGGCGAGGGCCTCCTGCACCATCCGACCGGCAAACGCTGACGGCACCAGCACCAACTGGGCGCCGAGGTCCCAAATGCCGTCGCGCCGCGGGACGGCGGCCAGGATCCGATCCGCGACCGCCTCGGCCAGCGGACGCTCCCAGCCCAGAAAGATGCGTTCCGGCACACTCATCCGCCAACCCTCCCCCCCGGACATGCCCCAGCCGGGTCGCAGACAAACAGGTGGGGGTTGGGCGCGAGCGCAGGCATCAGGGAAGGTACTTGGAGCAGAGGGAAGCTTACCACGGGGTGTCGGACATCCGCGGGCTGAGACGAGCCAATTTCCCGCGGCGGGCCTGGCTCACAGCTCCACTCACGGCGCGAGCGTCAAGCCCACGCCCGGGCCGATTGGCCAGCCGGCCCACAGGAAACCCAGCAGCAGCAGCGTCCACAGCGGCAGGAAGGTCAGAGTGTAGGGCACCATGAGCGACACCACCGAGCCTAACCCCATCCGCGGATCGTGGCGCTGCATGCACGACTGGACAAACGGCAGGTACACGAACACCGGCGTGATGATGTTGGTACACGAGTCACCGACGCGGAACACCGCCTGCGTCCCCTCCGGCGAATAGCCCAGCAGGACGAACATCGGCACGAAGATTGGCGCCATGATGGCCCACTTGGCGGAAGCCGAGCTGATGAACAGGTTCACGAAGGCCGAAAGCAGCACGAAGCCGGTCAGCAGCGGCGCGCCCTCGAGGCCGATGCCGCGTAAGAACCCTGCGCCCGAGATCGCGAGCAATGCGCCGAGATTGGACCACGCGAAGTAGCTCAGGAACTGCGCCGACACGAACGCCAGGACGATGTACGAACCCATCGTCGCCAGGGTGTCCCCCGTGAGCCGGGCGACATCGTGATCGTTGCGGACGCTGCCCGTCGCCGCGCCGTAAGCGAGCCCCGGCACGAGAAACGCCAGCAACACCCAAAGCACCATCGAGTCGAGGAAGGGTCGCAGGCGTTCGACCGCCGTGGCCGCCGTCGGATCCCGTAGCGGAGCACCCGGCAGTAAAATTAGCGCCAAAGCGCACGCTGCCGTGGCCAGAAACGCGATCGCCGCCCACAAGAGTCCTCGCCGCTCGGCCGCCGTGAGCGGCCCAGGCACCGCCGCCGCCTCACCCCGCCACGGCCCCAGCCGTGGCTCGACGATCCGCTCGGTGACCCACGTGGCGGCGAGCGTCAGCAGCGGTGTCGAAACCGCGAGGAAGTACCAATTGCCCAGCAACTGGACGCGGTAGCCCGGCAGTAGACGCGAGGCATCGAGCGCCTCTTGGGTGAATCCCGCCAACAGCACGTCGATCGTGGAGGGCAGGAGGTTCGCACTGAAGCCACCGCTCACCCCTGCGAACGCGGCGGTGATGCCCGCGATCGGATGCCGGCCGGCGGCCGCGAACAGCAGTCCCGCCAGCGGCGGCAACAGGATGATGCCCGCATCGGCCGCCAGATTTGCGTTGATCGCCGCGAACACCACCGCCGCCGTCAGCCAGCGGCGAGGTAGACTGGTCACGAAGGCGCGGAGCAGCACGCCCACGAGGCCCGTCGCCTCCGCTACGCCGATGCCGATCATTGAGACCAGGACCAGTCCCAGCGGGGCGAACCCGGTGAAGTTGCGCAGCGCCTCGGTAAACATGCGCCGGACGCCCGCGGCGTTGAGCAGGCTCACCGCCGACACGGTCGACCCGTCCTTCGGGTGCGTGACCGTCCAGCCGAGGCCGGCCGCCAGCGCCGAGGCGAGCACGGTCGCCCCCGCGAGCAGGACGAAGAGCGTGAGGGGATTTGGCAGCCGGTTGCCGGCCCGCTCGATCCAATCGAGCAGGAACGCGGAACGGCGCGGGGGCAAGGGGAGAGCATCCATCGGGGCACGCCGACCCAAGCCGTGCGGCTGGCCAGGGTCAACCAGCGCGCGGCCGATTCCGGACTGGCCGGGCGGGCCGGCGCCGCTGGAGGATCTGGGGTACCCCGATGTCGCGCCCACTCCTTTCGCCCGTCCTAGGCCTGTGCCTATTCACCTCGCTCCCCTCCTCCGCAGCGGCGGCGGTCGACCCGGCGGAGGCGCGCCCGCGCATCCTCGCGCTGGCGGAGCTGACGACGCCGCCCGCGATGGAGCCCGCAGAGGGCGTGCCGGCGGACGGGCCGCGGCGGGCGGTCTACTTTGAGGGTCTGCCGTGGCGCGGGCGCCCGACGTGGGTATTTGCGTGGCTGGGCCTGCCCGAAGCGGGGCCGCGCCCGGCTCCCGGCGTGGTGCTGGTGCACGGGGGTGGCGGCACCGCGTTCCGGGAGTGGGTCGCGAGGTGGAACGAGCGGGGCTTTGCCGCCCTCTCCATCGCCGTCGAGGGCCAGACGGACGAACGGGAACCGGGGGCGCCCAAGGGAGGCCAGGCTTGGCGCCGCCATCCGCGCGGCGGCCCGGCGCGGATCGGCATCTACGGCGACGCCGCGGAACCCCTCGAGGACCAGTTTATGTACCACGCGGTCAGCGCGACCATCCGGGCGCACTCCCTCCTGCGGGCGCAACCGGGGGTGGATCCGGCGCGGATCGGAGTATCGGGGATCTCCTGGGGCGGGGTGATTACCGCGACCGTAATCGGGATTGATCCGCGCTTCGCCTTCGCGATTCCCATCTATGGCTGCGGCCACCTGCACGACGCGGACAACCAGTGGGGGACGGCGCTCGGCGACCTGCGACTGTACCGCGAAGCGTGGGACCCCATGGTGCGGTTGGAACGCGCGCGGCTGCCGGTGCTGTGGCTGTCCTGGCCCGGCGACACGCACTTCCCGCTGGACTGCCAGGCGGCGTCCTACCGAGCGGCGCCGGGGCCACGGATGATCAGCCTGATCCCCGGCCTGCGACACGGCCACCCACCCGGCTGGAACGCGCCCGACGGGTACGCTTTCGCGGAGTCCGTCGTCAAAACGGGCGGACCGTGGGGCGAACAGGTCGCGGCCCGCGAAGAGGGCGATCGCGCAATCGTAAGTTTCCGCTCCAACCACCCCCTCGAGCGCGCGGTGCTGGTGAGTACGGCTGACCGCGGCTTCACCGGACGGCGGGAATGGCGGGAAACTCCGGCGGAGCTGGTGCAGACCGGAGCGAACTGGACCGCCTCCGCTCCGCTTCCCGCTGGGACGACCGCGTGGTTCCTCAACGTGAGGCACGGAGAGCTCACGCTGAGTTCGGAATACCAGGAACGACCGTAGCGCCAGCGCGTCGCGGTCCGGGCGCGCCGCCGGAAAGCTCCGGGTTCCCTTCCATTCTCGCCGCCTCGCGATTGCGCTCGGCCGGCGTCTTCGCCTATTGCCCCCTTGCGCGACACGCCCTGCCGCCGCCTCCTCCCCGTGAAGCTCCTTTCCCTCCCGCTCCTGCTCGGCTTGGTCACCCCGCTTTCCGCCGCGGTGGACTTCAACCACCAGATCGTACCCCTCCTCCGTAAGCACTGCGGCGAGTGCCACACCGGGGACAAGCTCAAGGGCGGTTTCTCCCTGAACGACCGTTCCGCGCTCCTCCACGGTAGCGAGAACGGGCCCGTTGTCGCCCCGGGGAACCCGGACCAGAGCCTCCTGCTCGAACTGGTCGCCACGACCGATCGCGATCAACGGATGCCGCCCAAGGGCGATGGCCTGTCGGCCGCGGAAGTCTCGCTCCTCCGGCAATGGATCACCGAGGGCCTGCCGTGGGAACCCGGGTTCGCCTTCAAAGCCCCCGCCTACGAACCGCCGCTGAAGCCGCGCGCCGTGACCCTGCCCCCAGCCGTCGCGGGCCGCGATCATCCGGTCGACCGTCTGGTCGATGCCTACCTAGCGCGGCAGAACCTGCCCCGGCCCCCACCCGCCAGCGACAGTACCTTCCTGCGCCGCGCCTACCTCGATCTGATCGGTCTGCTCCCCTCCCCCGAGGAGGTCGCAGCCTTTCTGCAGGATCCTTCCCCCGATAAGCGGACCCGCCTCGTCCATACCCTGCTCGCGCGCGATACCGACTATGCCGAGCACTGGCTCACCTTCTGGAACGACCTGCTGCGGAATGACTATGGCGGCACCGGGTTTATCACCGGCGGACGTCGGCAGATCAGCCAGTGGCTCCACGAGGCCCTCCTGACCAACAAGCCGTTCGACCAATTCGCGCGGGAGCTCATCGCCCCGGCCGGCGACGAGAGCCGCGGCTTCAGCGACGGGATCAAGTGGCGCGGGGAGGTCAGCGCCGGCCAGACGGTTGAGATCCAGTTCGCCCAAAGCCTCGGCCAGTCGTTCCTCGGCCTGAACCTAAAGTGCGCGTCCTGCCACGACAGCTTTGTCGACCGCTGGAAGCTCGACGAGGCCTACGGGCTGGCCGCCATCTACGCGGAGAAACCCCTGGAGGTGTATCGCTGCGACCAGCCGGTGGGCCGCACGGCCCGGGCGGCCTGGCTATTCCCGGAACTGGGCAACGTCGACCCGGAGGCCCCGCGCGCCGAGCGCCTGCGTCAGCTCGCCGCCCTGATGACGCACCCCGAGAACGGCCGGTTCCCGCGCACCCTCGTTAATCGCCTCTGGCACCGTCTGATGGGCCGCGGGATCGTCCATCCGCTCGACGCGATGCAGAGCGAACCGTGGAGCGCCGACCTTCTCGATGCCCTGGCAAATCACTTCCCGCAAAACGGCTACGACGTGAAGCGAACGCTCGCCCACCTCGCCACCTCGCAGATCTACCAGGCCCGCAGTGAGGTCCTGCGTGGCGACGCGAACGCCCCGGTGTTCCAGGGCCCGCGCGCCAAGCGCCTAAGCGCGGAGCAGTTCGTGGACGCCGT
>SYDD01000287.1 GCA_005786775.1 Opitutaceae bacterium | reverse complement strand
CGCCGGCGCGGAGAGGTCGCGGCGGGTATCCGGGCGCGCGCGCCGCACGGCCGGCGGGCTGGCGCGCACTTCCAGCCGGCGCCAGTCGACGGCGGCGCGCAGGCCATCGAGCTCGGCCGGCGCAGGGGGTGCTCCCGTGCGCGCCGCGGGCCCGTGCCCCCACGGCCCGAGCAGCGGCTCCACGGTGGGATCAAACGCGCCGCCGGTCAGCTCCGCGACCGCCAGGGCTTCCGCCGCGATCCCGGCCAGCCGCGGCGACACCGGCAGCCATATGCCCGCCGGGGCGGCATTCAGGCGATTGAGCGCGGAGTCGGGCCGCCACGCTGACAGTTCCGCCTCGAATCCCTCCAGGAGCGCTTCCGCCTCGCGCCGCATCACCGCGGGGTCGGGTGTGCCGGGTCTAGGCACCCAGCGCAGCGACCAGCTGGTGCCAAGCGCACGCCCGCTGACCGTCACTGGTTCAGCCGCTCGGCCCGTGGTGGCGAGGGCCAGGCAGGCGGCACCGAGGATCCAACGGCCCAACCGGCGGATCAACCCACGTGTTTCATCCACAGCTGAATGGGGACATCCCAGACGTTGAGCGCGGCTGCCATCGCCACCAGCGCCAGCGCCGCCGCGTCGCGGGCCGAGAATCGGTCGATGGCCCCGCGCGCCCGCACGAAATTCAGTAGCGCCCCGGTCGGGCAGCCGAAGCGGCAATAGGCCTGGGGGACGAAGACGGAGGCGACCAGCCCCGCGACCGCCACCGCGAGCGTCGCGATGCCCGCGGTGCGGAAGACCCACGCGTCGAACGGCTCCAGCCCCGCGAGGTTGAACGGCAGGGCCGTCATCGCGACGACGAGGCTGAAGAGGAGCAGGGCGGCCGGTAAGTAGCCGAGGCCGCGCGCGACGTCCGGCCGGAGGTTCAGGGTGAGGCGCCGCGGACGGATCCGGCCGATGAGCTCCTGGGCCGCCCCGTGGGGACAGACGTGATGGCAGTAGAACGGCTTCCGCGTCGCCCACGGCAACACCAGGGAGGCCCCGAGGAGCAGCGCAAGCCCGGGGGCGGTTTCCCACGGCACGCCGCCCCGGGCCCAACCCGCGAGCAGGGACTGCGCCAGCAGGTCGCCGCTCACCAGCCCGAGGTAGCCTACCAGCAAGGCTTGGTGCGGCAGCTTCCAGCGGCGCCGCCAGTCCGCCGGTCCGTAGGCCTGGAGTGCCGCGAGCCCGATCACGGCCAGCAGGCCCCAGTCGCGCCACCCCGGCGAGAACGTCGGTCGCGCCAGGATCTCATCCCGGCTCGCCTGCAGCCGCGCCTTCACGCTGCGCGCGATCGCCATACTGGTCATCGTCGAACCCGACACGCCCTCGATCCCCGCCGCCCGCAGGTCGAGGCCCGCCGCCTGGTCCCACGTCATCCCGTTCCACTTCTTGAGGAATTTCCGGTCAGTGACCACGTCCTTGAGGTGTTCCGCGGTGTCCTCCGAGGAACGCACGCGCAGGCCCAGGATCTTCCAGTCCGGATCCAGGGCGACCAGCGTGTCGGTGACCCCGCAGTAACCGATGATGTCCTGGCAACGGGGCTGGGTGCGCACCACGTACCCGAGCTCCCGGCCCGCGCGGTCGAGGACGAAGAGGCCGTCGCGTTCCGAGCTGTCCGGCCGCAGCCGCGCGGCCTCCGGGAAGAAGCCCCGGACCTCGGTGACCTCGACCGGGGCGTCGCCGTGCGAGCGCTGGTGCACGGCGACGTCGCGCACCAGCCACGCGATCGCCGCGACGACCGCGAGGCGGTAGAGCTGGAGGAGGGCCGGCCGCACGGGAAGCCCGGACCCGCCGCCTCAGGGGGCGGGCAGGAGCTGGACCGCGTCGATGTGGGCGTTGCCGTCGGCGCCCGAGGCGTCGACGACCACCGCATAGGTCTGCCCGGCGGTGAACCGGTGAGTGCCCAGCGGGAACCAGCGCGTGTCGATCGGCGGATTTGCGCGCTGGTTCACCGTCACCTTGGCCTCGCCGCCGGCGTGACGCACGGTGACCGCGGTGTTGCTCGCCCGGTTCTCGTGGGCCGCGCTGGCGAAGCGGACCTCATAGCTGCCAGTCGCCGGCACCGTGAACTCGAAGGTGGCGGTGTTGCCCGGGCCGCGGGCGTAGGCGTAGTCGGCGCCCACGTAGGGCAGGCCCCCGCCGTGGGTCCACTTGCCGGTCAGCTTCGCCTTGGTGTTGTCGACCACAATGCCCTTCAGGGAGGCGAGCGTGACACCCGCGCCACCGTCATCCACTGGGCCGGGCGCGGGCCCGCTGATGTCAAAGGTGTTGTCCGGCAGGCGCCGGGCGCGGCCGGGCAGCTGCAGGAGCTGGTCCATCTCGGACCAGTAGAGCGTGTAAACCTCGCGCGGGGAGCAGTTGCGCCGCACCGCGATGGAGGCGGCCTTGCCGACGACCTCGCCCATCATCCCGATCGTCTTCATCACTCGGACCGTGCCGAGGGCAACGTCGGTCACGCTGATATTACGGCCAGCCATGAACAAATTGCCGATGTTGACCGAGTAGAGCGTTCGGTAGGGGATCGGGTAGCCGTACTGGCGGTCGACGCGGCGGTCGTGGTCCGCATAGGAGATGAAGGGGTTGTCGGGGAACTTCTTCGCGTACTCCTGCTTCGGGAAGTGGAGGTCGATGCTCCAGGTGCTGGGCACGCAGCCGTCCGGGAAGTCGCGCTTGGAGACGATGTCCTCCTGCGTGAGCATCACGTCGCCGACAATACGGCGGGACTCGCGGGTGCCGCCGATGTAGGCCACCCAGTCGAGCTTGGCCTTAGGGTGCTCGGCCTTGCCGTCGCGGTTCTTCATGGCGTTGAAGGCGCCGAAGACCGCGCGCAGGTTCCAGTCGCGGATCAGCTCGAGGTCCTTGATCGGGTCCTTGTTGAAACCGCTCTCCCAGAACCACTCGCCCTTGCCCTTGTCGGCCATATCGGCGCGGCCCATCTTCGGGTACGGGAAGTCATCCATCGTCAGGTCGAGGGCCCACGGCGTCTCGGGGAAGGCGCGGGG
>SYDD01000286.1 GCA_005786775.1 Opitutaceae bacterium | reverse complement strand
CCGGCTCGTGGGTCCGTACGCCGCCCTCGCCGTGTTGGCCGCGGGCACGGCCACGCTCACTGCGAAATGGCATCAGCCCTTCTCCGCCCTGTTGATCGCCCTCGAGGGCCTCGCCGTGGCGGGCGCGTGGCGTCGCCGGATCAACCCCCTCCTCGCTGACCTCGCCTACTGGATCGTGGTCGGCACGCCCCTCTCGTGGCTTCTCTACCGCCACGTGGTCGTGATCCCAGAGCCATCTTTTACGCAGGCCCTAGTGCTCCAGCCGGCCAACGGCCTCATCGCGGTCTGGCTATCCTACCTCGTGATCGAGCAGCTGCCCGCGGCGCCAGGCTGGGAGCGGCCGGAGGCCGCCGGCACCTTCCGGTCGGTGCTGCTGCGGCGGTACCTGATTTTCGGCACGCTTCCCGTGCTCGTCGGCGGGCTGCTCGCCGCCCGAACCTTTGAGCAACGGTCCTTATCCGAGGCCCAAGCCAACCTCGACGCCACCACCCGCAACCTCGCGTCCCAAGTCGCCCGCCACGTCGCCGCCGGTGTCGGTCTGATTGAGCGTCTCGCCGCGCGCCACGCGGAGGAGAACTGGTACCTCGACCGCGCCCGCCTCCACGGGGACCTCGCAGCTGCCCGCGCCTCCTCGCCCGAATTCCTAAGTCTCATCGCCGCCGACTCTCGCGGCGACGTCGTCGCCGGCTCCTCCGCGACCGGCCCTTTGTCGGCCGGAACCGCGGCCCGCCCTCCCAACGTAGCCGACCGCGAGTACTTCCGCGAGCCAATGGCCACGGCGCGCAGCCACGTTTCAGGCGTTTTCCGCGGCCGCGGTTTCGGCCAGGACCTCCTCATCGCGGTCAGCGCCCCCGTCATCTCCCGCGCCGGAGAACGCCTCGGGGTCATCGAAGGCTCGATGACCGCCGAGTCGATCCTCGCCCTCCTCCAGCGTCAGGGGGAGAACCATGGGATGCGGCTTCTGCTGACGGACCGCCGCAGCCGTGTCATCACCGGGCGCGGTTTCCCGCACGGGCCGCTCGAGCAGCTCGACGCCCTCCCCCTCGGCCGCCTGATCAGCGCCCGGGCACCCCTCCCCAGCCGCTTCAACGGCGATTCCCCCCTACACCCGGTCACCTACCTTTCGATGTCCCTCGAGGTGCCTGGGCTGGACTGGACGCTCACCGTCCAGCGCGAGTGGCGCGAAGTCATCCGGCCCGTGGTCAATGTCTACGGCTGGATTCTGCTGGTCGCACTGGCCACCGCGCTCATCGCCTCCCTCTCCGCCACTTGGTCCGTCCGCGACCTCCTTGCCGGCTGGCAGGCGCTGATCCAATTCTCGCTCGCCCCCACTGGCCACGGCGCGCTCCTCGAGGACTCCTCTCGTCTCCGGCGCCTACCGTTGGAATTTCGAGACGTGATGCGCCGCCTCGCCGAGATGGCGCGCCGGCTAGACTCCGAGACCCAGAAGCGAGAGCAACTCCTGCACGAACTCGAGTCCCGGGTGCAGGAGCGCACCCGCGAGCTGGAGCAGGCACTGGTCGCGGCCAAGTCCGCCGACCGTGCCAAGGGCGCTTTCCTCGCGACCGTCACCCACGAGCTGCGCACGCCGCTCACCTCGATCATCACCGGTACGCGCCTGCTGCGAATGGGCTGGAAGGACCGCAACGACGTCGTCGAGCGCACGCTTTCCACCCTCGAGAAATCCAGCCAGGTCCTGATGAGCGTCATCTCCGACGTGCTCGACTACTCCAAGCTCGAGGCAGGGGTGATCCACCTCGAAGTAACACGCTTCCGGCCGGCGGACATCCTCGGGGACGTGACCGCGATCCTCGAGCCGGCGGCGCGGAAGGCCGACCTCGAGCTGCGGGTCGCGCCCGGACTGCCCCCGGACCTCGAGTGGAACGGGGACGTACCGCGACTGCGCCAGGTGCTGCTGAACCTCGCCGGCAACGCGGTGAAGTTCACCAACGGCCCCGCGGTCGAGATCGCCTGCCAGGCCGGCGGCGAGGGCCCGGCGGCGCGGCTCTGGTTCCACGTCACCGACCAGGGCCCGGGCATCCCCGCGGACCGGCAGGAGGCGATCTTCGAGCCCTTCGTGCAGCTGGAGACCAACCAGGTGATGTCGCAGGCGGGCACGGGCCTGGGCCTCAGCATCTGCCGCCGGCTCGTGCAGGCGATGGGCGGCGACCTCGCGCTCGACAGCGAGGTCGGGCGCGGCTCGCGGTTCAGCTTCTGGATCCCGCGGGAACCGCCGGTCAACCGCCCCCGTCCGGCCGCGGCCGTCGCGGCTCAGAAGGAATAGGTCGTCGTGAACCGGAGCTCGCGCGGCTGGATCAGGTCGAAGCGCGTGTAACCAAGCCCGCGCCCGCCCGGCACCTGGAAGCCTTCCGGGGCGGCGACGCCTGTCGCGAGGCGCGAGGGGATGATGCCCCCGCGGTCGAGCGCGTTGCTCACGTTCAACTGCAGGCGTAGCCGGCCCGTTGCGCCGGGCACCCGCAGCGAGTAGGCGAACAGCAGGTCGACCGCGGTGAGGACCCGGCCCGTGATCTCCCGCCCCGCTGCGTCCGCGCCGATCACGTTGGCGCTCCGCCAACGCCACCCACCGCCCACGGTCAGCCCCGCCAGCCGCCCGCTGCGGAAATCGTAGGCGGAAAAGAGGCTGATCTTGTGCGGCCGCACACCCCAGCGCTTCTGCTGCGCCTCCTTCTCGTCATTCAAGGTTTCCACTAGGTCGAAGATCTCCTGCGCCAGCGTCACGCCGGTGGAGGTCGTCAGGGTCCCTGGGTCCGCCGCGGGATTCTGGCCGGCCAGACTGATCCAGCGCGCGACCGCGCCCTCCGGGGCGTAGGCCGCCGGGTCCACGCGATAACGGCCGGCCACGTCCTGCGTCACGCCCTGGATGAGCGTCACCGGATCCGCCGGCCGCAGCCCGTACCAATCGATCGCCTCCTGGGCGAGGCCGACGCGGCCGGAATCGGTGTAGGAGTAGTTGACGACGAGCCGCCACTGGCGGGTGAGGTTGGCGGTGAGTCGCGCCTCATAGCCCTCGGCATCGAAGTCGTTCGAGATCGAGTTGACCGGTGGGGTGTTGGCGCGGCGGATCGGCTCCCACTGCGCGGCGGTGTACGGGCGGCTCGGGCCGACCAGCACGCTCTCGAGCGCCTGCATCACGCGCACGTTGCGGTCGCGGAGGAGGTTCGCGACCGGGGCGGTGACCCGCCCGCGCTCGCTGCCCTGAAAGTACACCAACCGGGCATTGAGGCGGCCCTGCAGGAGGTCGAACCCGAGCCCGTAGTCCTCGCCGCGGCCCTTCGACAGCGGCGCGAGGTTGCCCTCCGGGAACGTGGTGCGCGCCAACGGCGGGACGCCCACGTTGGAGGAGCGGTTGGCAATCGCCGAGAGCCAGTCGGTGACGTGGTAGACGATCCCGGCGGTGCGGGTGCGGCCCTGCATCCGGTTGACGGTCCCCTTCGCCGGATCCGGATCCACCACGTCGCCACGCACGGGGTCGTTGCGGTAGGCGAGCTGGGTGTTGCGCACCTGGTCGTCGCGGAAGCCGTAGGTCGTGACGATGCGGCCGTCCCAGAAGAAGCTCTGCGCGGCGCCCAAGGTGGAATCGATCCGCTGCATCATCCCGCCGTTGTCCGCGCCCCCGGAGGCCACATTGGCGTAGGCGGTACCGAAGCTACGGCCATCAAAGTTGATGGTCGCGGGCAGCCGGCGCCAGTCGCCCGCGCGGTAGGTGCCGAAGTCGCCCTCGGTCAGGTAGTGGCGCACCGTGATCCGGTTGTTCACACTGGAGGCGTCCGCGTTGTAGGGCCGGCCCGCCAGCACCAGCCACGAGTTGGCCCGGATGTCGGTAACGTCGGTGCGTGACCGCGCCCCGGCGAGGCGGTGCCGCCCGAGCCAGCGCCAACGCGGTTCAAAGGTGTAAGAGGCGGAGAGGCGGTTCTCACGCGTCTCGCCGAAGTGGACGTCACGGGTCCAGCTGCCGTCGAAGTAGAGGCGCCCGGCGTAGGGGTTGGCCGGTCCGCCGATGCCGAGCGTACGGTTGGGGTCACCGCGCAGCAGCGGGCTGTTGCCGTTCATGAGGTTCACCTCAGCCAGGGTGCGCTGGTAGTTCTGGGCCAAATTCAGGATCAGGCCCCGCACCGGCTGCCAGTCGAGCGTCAGGGTGTGGTTGCTGAGGGTCTGGTCGCGGTACATCCCCGGGCCGGCGCCGTTGCCATTGAGCGGGTACAAGGCCGGGTCGCGGATCCGCATCACCCCGGCCGTGACCCCTGGGGTGCCATCGGGCGCCCGCACCGCGGACGAGTTGTAACTGCCGGAGAGGAAGGTGCCGATCGCGTCGAACACCACCCCGTTGTTCTCGATGAAAACCGCCCGGCGGTTCAGGCCGCCCCGGGTGCCGTCGCGCGCCGTGACGCCCAGCGCCTGCATCGCCGCAGTGGGCGCCACCAGTTCCGGCGTGAAGGTCACCGCCGCCACGCCCCGCGCCTGCCGGTTGTCATACCAGGCGAGCACCTGCTCCATATCGGAGAAGGAGCGGATGACCGCGTTCTTGTCCCGGCCGGTCTCGCCCATCGCGGTCAGCGTGAGGTTCGGGCGCGGGCGCCACACGACGGACCCGAAGAGCCGGCGCTTGTCCTGGAAGTCGAACGCGCGCCAGCCCCCGCTTTCCTGGTGCAGGGCAGACAGCGACAGCGCCAGCCGGTCCTTGGCGAGGACCCGGTTGAGGTCCAGCTCGGCGCGCTGGCGGCTCCACGAGCCCGCACTGAGGCGGAGCGCGCCGCTGTGCCGGTGGGTTTCCGCGACCTTGGAGGTCTGGTTCAGCAGGCCTCCGGGGGAACCGATGCCGAACAGGATGCTGTTGGGCCCCCGCGCATCCTCAAAACGCCCCACCCGGTACGGGTCCGGCGGGGTGATGCTCGGGAAATAATCCATCCCCAGCCCCGCGATCAGCCCCCGGCTCTGCACCCCCGCAGTCAACGCGTGGCCGCCGATGATCCGGTTCTGCTCCGAGCTCGCGCCCTGCGAGTTGGTGTCCATCTCGCCGTTCACGGTGTACTCCATCAGCTCCCGAAGGTCGGTGATCGCGAGGTCATCCAAGAACTCGCGCGTGAACACCGCGACCGAGCCCGCGGTGTCGCGCAGGCGGGTGTTCAGCCGGCTGCCCGCCAGAGTATTCTCCGCCGCATAACCGACGTCCGTGCTGGTGCTGACGACGAACGGGCTGAGCTCGACAGGCAAGGCACCCGGCGCGGGCGCCGCGGGGGCGGAGGGGGCGGCAGCCGACAACGCGGCGGGAACGCCCCAAAGCAGGAAAGTGAGACGGACAGGGGTGCGGAACATCGGGGTAGGCGCCGGCCACCACGACCGACGGAACCCACGGGTGCCGCCTTCCGCCGCCAACGTCAATGCCGGCAGGCTGGCGGCGGGACCTGCCCCGCGAGCGGGCGCCAAACCAGCTCAGGCCGCGACCGGCAGACGGTGGCGGCGGGAGCGGAAGGCCCGGGGATGCGGCCGGGAACCAGCGCGGCGCCGGCGAAGGGCACCGGCGTGGAAGCCGTGCTCGTCCTCGTGACCTTCCCGCGCACGAATGACCGCCAAATACGTCACCACCGCGGCGGCGGCCGCGAGGACCAGCAAGGAGGAGATGAGCGTTGTCATGGGAGGAAGCAGTGAAGCTTCCCCTGAAATGCGCGCCCCCGACCCAACCGCCAGCGGG
>SYDD01000007.1 GCA_005786775.1 Opitutaceae bacterium | reverse complement strand
CACGGTCCTCCGCTACGACGGGAAGGAGGCGGGTTTCCTCCGGCCGGAGCAGGTCGGCCAGGTGGACCCGGCGACGGGGCGTTTCCGTCCGGGACAGCTGTACCTTATCGAGAGCAGCTCGCTGGGGAACAACTACGCGGGTGAGCAGACCGTGCGGGCCTTCTACGGGATGGTGGATCTCGCGCTAACCTCCAAGTTGCGGGTCATCGGCGGCGTGCGCCGGGAGTCGACCGCGCTGGATGTCCGCAGCCGGGATCCGCGGCGGCGGGCGGGGCAACTGGAGAGCGATGATAACCTTCCTTCGGTGAGCGTGGTCTACGCGCTGGGGGAGCGGATGAACCTGCGGGCGGCGGCGACCCGGACGATCGCGCGGCCCAATTTCCGCGAGATCGCGGACTATACCTCGTTCGAGTTTATCGGGGATTTCGTGTATATCGGGAACCCGTCCCTGCGGCGGACGCGGATCACCAACTTGGATCTGCGCTGGGAGTGGTTCCCGCGCCGCGGGGAGATCCTCGCGGTCAGCTTCTTCCACAAGCGGATGATCGACCCGATCGAGCGGGGGGTCTTCTCGGTGGTGAACAGCGGCGAACTGCAGTTCCAGAACGCGCCGAGCGGTGAGGTGAGGGGCGTGGAGGTGGAGGGGCGGAAGGGGCTGGGCTTCCTTTCCGACCGGCTGCGGCGCTTCTTCGGTGGATTCAATTACACCTGGGTGGAGGCCTCGGTCGCGATCGCGCCAGCCGAGCTGACGGCCATCCGGTTCTTCGATCCCGCGGCGCCCGCCACCCGGGGGCTGGCCGGGCAGTCGCCGTACATCGCGAACGTCGACCTGACGTTCAGTGAGCCCAAGTGGGGGACGACGGTCAGCGCGTACTACAATGTGTTCGGCAGGAGGATCTCGCAGGTAAGCCCGCCAGGGACGCCGAGCGTGATGGAGGAGTCGTGGCCTTCGCTGGACCTGATCCTCAACCAGCGTTTTGGCGAGCGCTGGAAGGTCTCCTTGTCGGCCAAGAACCTACTGAACCGGTCCGCGGAGGAGACTTACACCTACCTTGGCCGGGAGTACCTGCGGGCCGCCCGGGTCCGCGGCGTCACGACCTCGCTCGGGGTCTCCTTCACCTACTAGGCCCGCGCCATTTTCTTCCGTATGATCAAACTAACGTACCTGCCTCTCGCGGCCCTGCTCGCCGCCCCGGCGGCGCTCCTGGGCGCCGATATCGTGGTGAATTCGAACATCACTTCGAACCGCACCTGGACCAAGACCAACACCTATATTCTCGACGGCCGTGTCTTCGTGACCGACGGCGTCACCCTCACCATCGAGCCGGGCACGGTGGTCAAGGGCAAGGCCCGCGCCGCGCAGGATGCCTCCGCGCTGGTTATCGCGCGGGGTGGCCGCATCAATGCCGCGGGCACGGCCGCCGAGCCGATCGTGTTCACCGCCGAGGCCGATAACCTCAATGGTAACCTGGGCCAGAATGATCGCGGCCTCTGGGGCGGGGTGGTCATTTTGGGCCGGGCCCGCACCAACACGGCCTCGGGCCAGGGGAACATTGAGGGTATCCCCACCACCGAGCCGCTGGGCCTCTATGGCGGCACGGACGATGCGGACAACTCCGGTGTTTTCCGCTACGTGTCCATTCGCCACGCCGGCTCGCTCCTTGGACCCAACAATGAGCTCAACGGCCTGACGATGGGTGGAGTGGGGGCCGGCACCACGATCGAGTACGTCGAGGTGTTCGCCAACGCCGATGACGGCTTCGAGTGGTTCGGGGGAACGGTCAACGGCAAGTACCTGGTGAGCGCGTTCAACGATGACGATGCCTTCGACTGGGATGAGGGGTACCGCGGCAAGCTCCAGTTCCTCTTCACCATCCAGGATCCGCGGGTGGGCAACCACGCGTTCGAATCCGACGGCGGCACGACGCCCGAGGACGGTCAGCCCTATGCGATCCCGACGGTCTACAATTACACCGCCATCGGTTCGGGCGCGGATTCGACCAATAACCTGAGCATCGGCCCCATCTTCCGGGACAACACCGGCGGCAAGGTGTACAACTCCATCTTTCACGACTTCCGAGGCTACGCTTGGCGCATCGAGACCGAGAGCGCCCAGCGCGAGGACAGCGCGAAGCGCCTCGCCGCCGGGGACATCGTGATCGGGAATAACCTGTTCGGCACCTTTGGCGTGGGCACCACCGCCACCGCCCTTTTCCTCGCGCCGAATGCCACGTCGGGCGGTCCGGCCCCGGCCAGCAACTACACCGTGGCCCACATCACGGATGCCGCCCGCCAGAACCGGATCAACACCGACCCGCAATTCGTGGCCATCAGCCGGGCGCGGGATGGCCAGCTGGATCCGCGCCTGCGGGCCGGCAGTCCCGCGCTGCAACTGGCGGCGACGCCCCCGAATGACGGGTTCTTCACCGCCACCACGTACCTCGGGGCCTTCACCACCTCAGGCAACTGGGCCTACGCGTGGACCAAGCTGGGCCGCGACGGCTACTTCTCGGCAGCCAGCGCCCTGAGCGATCCGGGCGCGGGCTCGACGGTTGTGGTCAACGCCGGCTCCACCACGAAGCTGAGCAACCTGTCCACGCGGCTCACGCTGGTGGCCGGTTCCACGGCTTTCCCGGGCTTCTTCTTGAACGGCACCCAGACGCAGACGGTGATGATCCGCGCGGTCGGGCCGGCGCTGGCCGCTTTCGGCGTCGCCAACGTCGTGGCAGACCCGGTCCTGGAGCTCTACTCCGGCCAGAACAAGATCGGGGAGAATGACGACTGGGCGGGCACGCAGGCGGCCCAGTTGGCGACCCAGGTCGGCGCTTTCCCGCTCCCTGCGGGCAGCAAGGACGCGGTCCTGCTCGCGACGCTGGCCCCCGGTGCCTATACCCTGCAGGTGCGGGGCAAGACCGGCGGGGGCGAACTGATCATCGAGGTTTACGAGATCGACTGAGGCGCCTAATGGGGCGGAGGTGATGGGCGCAGGTCCACCCTCCGCCCTTCTCATTGGCCCGACGGCTTCAGCTGGCGCGGCGCAAGGCGAGCTGACGGCGGGCGGCCTCGGCGGCGGGACCCGCGGGCACGGCCTGAAGCGAAGCTTCAAGCAGCTTCGCGGCCTCCGCGCCTTGGCCCGCGGCCGTCAGGCGTTCGGCGGCGACTAAGGCGGCGTGTGCGGCGGCTTGGCGGAGGGCTTGATCACCGTTGCGCAGCGTTTCCTCGAGCGCCTGAGCGGCGGCGGAGTCCGCGATCAAGCCGAGGGCGCCGATGGACTCCGTGGCCGCGCCGTGGCCGGGTTTGGCGACGATGCGCCGGAGGGCCGGTACGGCGGCCTTTTCGCGCCGCACCCCGAGCGAGTTGATCACCCCGGCGAGCTGCCGGCCCTGCAGCGTCTCGAGGGCGCCGAGCAACGCGGCCCCGGCGGCGGGGTCGGCCATCGATTCGAGACCGCTGCGGGCGTAGTCCCCGAGCTGTTCGTGGGCGAGAAGGGAGGCGAGGGCGGGCACGGCGGCGGGCCCCGCGAAATCCGCGAGCTGCTGGCAGGCGAGCGCCTTCTCGCGCAGGCCGGCGTCGGACTTCAGCACGGCCAGGGCGGCGGACTCCCGCGGGTCGGGCGCGGTGACACAACCCGCGAGCGCGAGGAGGAGGCAGGGGAGAAGGAAACGGGGGGATTTCATCGGGGTGGGGTTCAGGCGTGCCAGGGGGCGCGGCGGGCGCGGCTGCACATCCGGTTGGCCTCGACGTCGTTGAGGAACGTCTCGGACTGGGGATCAAAGGTCACCTTGCGGCTGAGCCGCCAGCCGATCGCGGCGACGTGGGAAACGATGTGGCCGCGGCGGGTGACGTCCGCGTTGGCCGCGGGCTGGCTGCGGGTGCGGATGCAGTCGAGGAAGTCGCGCACGTGCTTGGATGGATCGGTACCGGCCATCGTCGCGGGGGCTCCGCCTTCGAGCAGACGCGGATTCGAGACCGCGACCTTGCCGGAATCGGCGGCCTCGACCCAGCCCTCGTCGCCCTCGAAACGCACGGGGCAGGTGCCGGGGGCCTTCCAGTCACCCTCGCCCTTGAAGCCGGCGCGTCGCATCACGAGCTTCACGCCGTTCGCGTAGCGGGCGTGGATCGTCTGGCCCTCGGCCTCGTACGAGACCGGAACCGTCGCGTCGGCGCTCGCGCCCCACTGGCAAAGGTCGACGGTGTGGGCCCCCCACTCGGGCAGCGCGGCGCCGCCGTGGAAGTCGAAGTAGCCCCGCCAGCGGCCATTGATGTAGTCCTTGTGGAAGGGGCGCCAAGGGGCCGGCCCGAGCCAGCGGTCCCAGTCTACCGCCTCGCGCGCGGGCGGGGTCTCCGCGGGGAGCCACTGATGACTTTCCTCGAGCGCAAGAATGCCGGCGTGAACCGTGTGGATGCGGCCGAGGCGGCCGGTACGAGCGAGGTTCGCGGCCCACTTAAAGTTGTCGACGTTGCGGCGTTGGGTTCCGGCCTGAAATACCCGCCCGTATCGGTTCATCGCGTCGGCCAGTTCCTGGCTCTCGCGCACCGTCATGCTGCAGGGCTTCTCGCAATAGACGTCCTTGCCCGCACGGGCGGCTAGAATCGAGGCCACGGCGTGCCAGCGGTCCCCCGTCGCGATAACCACGGCGTCGATGTCCTTGCGGCCGAGTACATCGAACATCTCGCCCGTCTTGGCGCAGTCCTGGTTCTCGTAGGCCCGGTTGACCATCACGCGGACGACCTCCCGGCGGGTCTCCTGCACATCGGCGATCATCACAAATTGGACGTCGCGCTGGCTGAGGAACGACTTGAGCACCTCGCGTCCGCGGGGGCCGAGGCCGATGCCGCCGACGGTGATGCGGTTGCTGGGGGCGACGGCCCCGTTGAGGCCGAGGACGGAGCCGGGGATGAACAGTGGCGCGCCAAATGCGACGGCCGACTGGCGCAGGAAATTACGTCGGGAGAGCTTCATCGGGGGAAGGGGTATTCAGACGCTACTTACTCGGCGTTCTCGCGCAATGCGGAAGGTTGGGTCCTCGCTGGCCAGTGCGAAGAGCGAAGTTGGTGGACTCTGGGCAGCGGCCGATTGCAGGGTAGTTTGAGGTCCAGCCGGTCCGGATCATTCGCCGGCGACGAAGCGCAGCGCGTATTGGGCCTGGTTGTATTCGGCAATCACCCCAACGTAATCGCGGCGGGCCCGCACCAGTTCCTCCTCAGCCTGCAGATCCTCGAGAGCGGCGCTGACGCCCGTCTCGCGCCGTTGGCGGGAGAGCCGCGCGGTGGTGTCGGCAGAGGCGAGGGCGGCGCGGGCGAGGTCAAGCTGACGGGAGAGGGAGCGCACGCGCACATGCTGCTCAACCACCTGGCGGCGAACAGCGTCTTGCAGGATTTCCTGCGCGAGCCCGGCTTGGCGTTCACGGGCGGCTGCCTCGCGCTCCCGGTGTGGATCGAAGAGCCCACCGGGGCCGACTCGCCACGAGAGGCCGAGGGCAAAGTCGCCGCTAAACCCCCAGTCGCGGGTGACGCGGGAGCCGGCGGGACCGCCGCCGAGTCCGCCGAGTGCGGCTTGGGCGCCGATGGTGGGAACGAGGGGCGCGACTTCCGCACCGCGACGGGAAAGGCGCGCGGCCTCGCGGCGGGCGGCGGCTTCGTCGAGCTCAGGCCGTCGAGCGAGGGCGGTGGCGATGAACGGCGCCGGGGAGTCACCGGCGTCGAGCAGGCGAAGCGGTTCCAGAGAGGTATCCGCGGGGGTAAGATCGACGGCAGGATCAAGGCGCAACGTCTCGGCGAGCCGAGCGGCGGCGATCCGCTGCTCGCCTTGGAGCCGGGCGACACTGAGAGCGGCGCGGTCGCGGGCGGCGGCGAGGCGGGCGACATCCCCGCGGAAGCCGAGGCCCGTCTCGCCGAGGACGGCGGCCTGGCGGGCGTGGCGTTCGAGGATGGCGGCGGACTCCTCGGCGGCGGCGACGGCGGCCCGGGCACGGAGGAGTTCGAAGTAGCCGGCGGCGGCGCGCAGCACGGTCTCCCGTTGACGACTGGCGGCGGCAGCCTCGGCGGCGCGCACCTGCTGGCGGGAGACTAGATGCTGGAAGTAGATCTCGCCGGGCTCCAGCTGCGCCTGCACGGCGAGACCGGCGGCGAGCGACTGTTTATCGGCGGCGAAGACCGGACCGTTGACGGCCTGCACGTTCTCCTCGTGGCGGCGGATGGCCAGCGAGGGAGTGATCCAGGGGAGGAAGCGGTTGCGGGCGAGGTCGCTCGCGGCGCGGGCCTCGGAGACCTTCTCCTGCGCGAGCTTCACCTCGAGGTTGGCGGCACCCGCCAGGCGCAGGGCCGTCGGCAGGTCGATGGGCGCGGTCGCCGTCTGGGCCGGGGCGACGTGGGCGAGCAGCAGCGCGAGGCCGCCGGCGAGCCGGGCGGGGAGGCGGGAGACGGGGCTCATTTGGCTTCGACGGCGGTGACGGCCTGGCCCGGGGTGAGGGTGAGCTTGCCCGGCACGAGGACGCGGGCGCTTTCGGCGAGTCCTTCGAGGATCTCGGCGTGCGTGCCGTCGTTGAAGCCCGCCTTCACCGCGAGCCGCGTGGCCTTGCCGTCGACGAGCGTGAAGACGAAGGCGGCGGCCTTCTCCCGGACCAGGGCGGCGGCGGGGACGAGCAGCGCCCCGCGGTGCAGTTCCACGCCGATACGCGCGGAAACGTACATGCCGGGCCGCAGCGTGCCATCGGCGTTGGGGAGGTCGGCCTCGACCGCCAGCGAGCGGGTACGCTCGTCCAGCGCGCCCGCGTGGCGGCTCACCTTGGCGGTGAACGTCCGGCCCGGCAGCGCGTCGGTGGTGACGATGACGGGCTGTCCGGTGGCGACGCGGGCGGCCTCGATCTCCGGCACCGCGACGTGGATCCGCACCACCTGATAGTCTGCGAGGGTGACGACCGCGGCGGACGACGGGCCGGCGCCGGCGGTGGCGGCCGGGACAAAGGCGCCCGGGTCAACGTGGCGCTGCGTGATGGTGCCGGCGAATGGTGCCGTCACGCGGCCGTAGGCGAGGAGGGCCTCATTTCCCCGGAGAGCGGCCTGCGCGGAGGCCAGCCGGGCGGTGGCCTGATCGGCGAGTTGCGGTGTGATGAGGTCGGGGGCCTGGGCGCGGGCGGCCTTGATGCGGTCGGCCTCGGCCTGGGCGAAGCGGGCCTCCGCCTCGAGTTTGCCCCGCTCCGCCGTGAGCTCCGGGAGGTCGAGCTCGGCGAGCACCTGGCCGGCGCGGACGGTGTCGCCGCGATCCACGCTGATCGCGCGGACGTAGCCGGGCACCTTGGCGTGGAGCGTCACCTGCTGCTGGGCGCGGACGGAACCTGGGAGGGTGACGAAGCGGTGGATGTCGCCGCGCCGGGGCGAGGTCGCCGGGACCTCGGGGGCGGGCTGGGCCGCGGGGAGCGAGGCGGGGGCGAGGAGGCAGGCGCTGAGCGCGAGGGAGCGGAGCGAGGTCATCGGGAGGGGGAGGGATCAGGCGGGGCGCGCGGGGGAGTGATGGGAGCTGGCGGGATCGTCGGGATCGAGGGAGGCGGACGCGACGCGGCGTCCGGTGAGCAGGGCGAAGACCCCGGGGAGCACGAAGAGTGTCGCCAGCGTGGCGAGGAAGAGCCCGCCGACCACAGCGCGGCCGAGCGGGGCGGTCTGGCTGCCGCCCTCGCCGCCGCCGAAGGCGAGCGGGAGCATACCGGCGATCATCGCGCAGCTCGTCATCAGGATCGGGCGGAGCCGGCTGCGGCCGCCCTCGAGGGCTCCTGCCACCGGGTCACCCCCGGCCGCGCGGGCGCGTTCGGCGAAGGTGACGAGCAGGATGGCGTTGGCCACCGCGACGCCGACGGCCATAATCGCGCCCATCGTCGATTGGATGTTAAGGGTCGTCCCAGTCAGGTGCAGCATCCCCGCGACCCCGGCGAGCACGGCGGGGACCGTGGAGAGGACCGCGAGGGCGAGGCGCACTGACTGGAAGTGGGCCACCAGCAGCAGGAGGATCACGACGACGGCGATTGCGAGGCCGGTGCGGAAGCCGCCGAGCAGCTGCTCCAGCGGGACGATCTGGCCGCGCAGGTCGACCTTCGTGCGCGCCTCGGGGGCGGGGCCGGCGGCGGCGATGGCGGCGCGGATCTGGCGCACGGCGGTGCCGAGGTCGATCCCGTGCAGGTTCGCGGTGATGCTGACCAGTCGGGCGAGGTTGTAGCGCTCGTAAGTGCCGACGCTGGTGCCCGGCGTGAACGTCGCCAGGTTCCGCAGCAGCACGGGGGCGCCGAGGCTGGAGGTGATGGGGACGTTCTGCAGGTCCTCGACCGAGGTCGTGCGCGCCTCCGGGATCTGCACCTGCACGTTGAAGCTAATGCCGGAATTCGGATCGGCCCAGTAGACGGGCACCGTGAAGCGGCTGGAGGTGGTGGCGGCGACCACGGAGCGGGTGACGTCGCTCATCTGCACCCCGAGCTGGCCGGCGCGCTCGCGGTCGACGTTCACCGCCAGGCTGGGGTAGTCGAGCGTCTGGGCGACCTGCACGTCGCGGAAGCCCGGCAGCTTCCGCAGCTGCTCGATGATGCGGTCGGCGTAGGCCTTGCTGATCGGCAGGGAGGAACCGCTGATCGCGATCTCGACCGGCGTGGGCGAGCCGAAGCTCATCACCCGGGAGACGATGTCCTGCGGTTCGAAGGAGAGGCGGACATCGGGCAACTCGCGGGCAAGCGTGGCGCGGAGGCGCTCCTTCAGGTCCTCAAGTCGCGTGGTGGCACCCGGCTTGAGCTGCACCGCAAGCCAGCCTTCCTCGGGGCCGCCGTTCCAGAGGTGCACCAGGTTCACGGGGAAGCTGGAATTGTGGACGCCGACCATCCCGATGGAGATTTCGACGCGGTCCGCGCCGCCCGCCTCCCGCTCGATGGCGCGGAGGATGCGGCCGGCGGCGATCTCGGTCGCGGCGACCTGGGTGCCGCTGGGCAGGCGGAAGCGGAGGGCAAATTGGCCGCTATCGGCGGCGGGGAAGATTTCGGTGCCAAGGCGGCCGCCAACCAGCCAGATCGCGGCGCCGCAGGCGGCGAGGTAGCCGAGGGTGAGCGGCCAGCGGGCAGCGACGAGGCCCCCGAGCAGGGAGCCGTAGGCCCGGGCGAGGCCACCGGGCGCCGTGGAGGCAGCGTGGGCGGCGCGGCCGCGGAGCAGCCAGACGGATAACACGGGCACCAGCGTGCTCGACAGCAGGTAGGAGGCGATCATCGCGAAGCCGACCGCCAGCGCCAGCGGGACGAACAGGGCCTGGGCGGCACCCTCCATAAAGAACGCGGGAATGAACACGCTGAGGATGCAGAGCATCGCCAGCAGGCGCGGCCAGCCGGTCTCGGCGGTGCCGTCGAGGGCGGCCCGGGCGGGGGAGGCGCCACGGGCGAGGTGCGTGTGGATGTTCTCCACCGCCACCGTCGCCTCGTCCACGAGGATGCCGACCGCGAGGGCCAGCCCGCCGAGCGTCATCAGGTGGATCGACTGCCCGCTCACCCACAGCGCGAAGGCCGCGGCGAGCAGCGCCAGCGGGATGTTCACCACCACGATGAACGCGGTGCGCCAGTCGCGCAGGAAGAGCAGCACCATCAGGCCCGTCAGCAGGGCCCCGAGGCCGCCCTCCTTGAGCAGGTCGCGGATCGAGCGCTCGACGACGGGGGCCTGGTCGAAGACGTAGCTGACCTTGATGTCCTCGGGCAGGATCTTCTGGAACTCGGGCAGGTTCTCCTTCACCAGCCGCACCACCTCGAGCGTGGAGGCGTCGGCCCGTTTCGTCACCGGCAGGTAGACCGTACGGCGGCCGTTCGCGAGGGCGTAGGACGTGGTCACGTCCGCGCCGTCCTCGACCGTGGCGAGGTCACGGAGGTAGACCGTGCCCTGGTCGGTGCGGCGCAGCAGCGTGGCCTCGAGGTCCTTCGGGTTGCGGACGATGGCGTTCAGCTCGACGATCGGGTACTTGTCCCCGAGGTTGAGGTTGCCCGAGGGGCTGATCGGGTTCGACTCGGCGAGGGCCTTGACGATGTCGTCGGGCGAGAGCCCGTAGGCGCGCATCCGGTCAGGGTTCACATTGACGATGACGCCGCGCGAGCTGCCGCCGAAGGGGGGCGGCGCGGAGACGCCGGGGAGGGTGGCGAAGGAGGGGCGGACGCGGTTGAGCGCCTGGTCCTGCATCTCCCCGAGGGTGCGGTTGGGATTGTCGGACGAGAAGACCAGGTAGCCCACGGCGACGCTCCCGGCGTCGAAGCGCATCACGAAGGGCGCCACGGTGCCGGGCGGCATGAAAGCGCGGGAGCGGTTCACCTGGGCGATCGTCTCGGACATCGCCTGCGACATGTCCGTGCCCGGGTGGAACTGGAGCTTCATGATCGAGGCCCCCTGAATGGACTTGGACTCCACGTGGGAGATGCCCGCGATGTAGAGGAAGTGGTACTCGTACCGGTAGGTGAGGTAGCCCTCCATCTGCGCCGGATCCATCCCGCCGTAGGGCTGGGCGACGTAGATCGTGGGCACGCCGAGGGGCGGGAAGAGGTCCCGCGACATCCGCTGCAGGGCGAGGCCCGCCGCGAGGGCGACGGCGACGACGAGCACGACGACAGTGAAGGGGCGGCGCAGGGCCAGCGAGGGGAGATTCATGCCGGGGCGGGGAGGAGGCGCCGTCGAGACGGCGCGAGGGAGGAGTGACTACGAGCCGGAGCGCCGACGCAAGCTCGGGTGCCGGCGCGGCGGTGTCAGCGGCCCGCGGTGAGGCGCGCGATGAGGAAATCCTCGATGGCGGGGTGGGTGACTTCGGGCGCGCCGGGGTAGACGAGCTCGCAGGGCACGCCCGCGGCGCGCAGACGCTCCTGCAGCTTCACACCGAAGTTCGCGGTGTGGGTCGGGTCCTTCTGGGGCTGACCCAGCGCGGGCGGCGCCGGGTAGAGCAGGTAGGTCGGCGGATCGCCCGCGCCCGCGTGGGCGAACGGGGAATAGCGCAGGATCCAAGGCAGGATCCGCTCCCGCGCGGCGAGGAATTCGGGGAAGCTGCGGTCGCGGGTGGCGAGGTCATCCGGGTTACGCATGAATCCAAAAGCGTGGCCGCCGTAGACGCTGTTGGGCGTCCACGCGCGCATCTCGGCGGGATCGAGCGTGGTCTGCGCGCCGGAGACCGCGACGCAAGCGAGGCGGGTGGACTCGCGGGCCACGGGATCGCGGCTGGCCGGCTCGGCTAGGTCTTCGTGGAAGGCGAGGTAGAGGCTGGAGCAGGCGCCCGCCGAGCCACCGGTGGCGGCGAAGCGGCGCGGGTCGAGGTTCCACGGGCCGGCGTGATGGCGGAGGACCTGCACCACGCGGGCGGCGTCGGCGAGCGGCCAGGCGACGGGCGGCTCCACGCCGGCGCGCATCGCCTGCGTGGTGAAGCGGTAGTTGGCCGAGGCGACGGAAATGCCGGCGGCGAGATAGCGCGCGAGGCCGGCGACCTTCGCCTTGTCGCCCCGGACCCAGCCCCCGCCGTGCAGGTGCAGGATCAGCGGGGTGGGCCGGGCAGAGGGCGCGAGCCAGAGGTCGAACACCTGCCGCTCGTGGCCGCCGTAGGCCACGTTGGCGTGCGTGGGCGCCGGCACGGGGGGCTCGGGCGGCGCGGGCGGGGTCGCGGCGGACGCGAGGGCAGCGAGGGCAGCAAGGAGCAGGGCGGCGAAGAACGGGCGGGGTGCCATCGGGGTGGAGGAGCTTGCCGCCGGAGCGGCGGCGGGGGCAAGCCCGCGGCGGGGCGGGCGCGTCCGCCTCAGGCGTGGCCGCGCGCGATGGGCCAGACGGCCTCGACGACGCCCCGGCGCAGGCAGTGCAGGCGGTCGTAGAGGTTCACTGTGGGATCACAGTGCGGCACGATGAACTCCAGGCGCTCGCCGAGCGCGAGGTCGCGGCCGACGGTGGCGAGGTCGAGGATCCCGTGCTCATCGCCGCCCCAGCTGAACGCGGCGCCGGGATGCGCGCGCCATTCTGGACCGAAGCGGCGGTCCGTGGCGAAGGCCTTGATGCCGGCGTCGATCGTCGCGCGGCGCGGCTCGTTGCGGCTGATCACCGTGGCGATCACGCCGAGCGCGGGCGCGAAGTCATCGTACACCGGCCCGCCGGCCCCGCCGATGCGGCGGTAGTCGACGTCCATAAAGACATACGAGCCGGCCTGCAGCTCGGTGAACGTGCCGAGCGCGGGGTCGATGTCGTAGGTGCCGGTGCTGCCGCCGCTGAAGATCTCGAGGGGCACGCCCTCGCGGCGCAGTTCGGCGAAGGTGGCCATCGCCGGCGCCAGAGCGCGCGCAGAATGCTCGCGGCGGGCGGCGTGGCCGATGACGTGGGCCGAGGCCCCCGAATAGCAATGGATGCCGCGCAACCGCAGGTGCCGGCGGCGGAGCACGTGCTGGGCGAGGGCGCGCGCGGGCCCGCCGGGCTGCACCCCGGTGCGCCGGCTGCCCGGGTCGACGTCGAGCAGGACGTTCAGCACGACCCCGGCCGCCGCGGCGGCCGCGTCCAGTTGGTCCGCGTGTTCGGCCGCATCAACCACCGAAAGCGTGTCGGGCTGGCGGGCGGTGAGGGCAGTGAGGCGGCGCAGGCGGTCGGGGCCGACCATCTCGGAGGTGAGGAGGATGCCGCCGATGCCGCCCGCGGCGAGGGCCTCGGCCTCGGTGATGGTGGCGGCGCAGACGCCAAGGGCCCCGGCGGCGAGCTGGCGGCGGGCGATCGGCACGCACTTGTGCGTTTTGGCGTGGGGGCGAAGGGCGACGCCGGCGGCGTGGGCGTGCCGGGCCATCCGCGCGAGGTTCGCCTCGAACAGGTCGAGATCGAGGACCAGCGCCGGGGTGGGCAACTCGTCCTTGGGACGTCCCAGCCAGCGGGAGGGCAGCGAGTCCGCCCCGGCGTCGGGGCCGGCGACGGGGCGGGCGGCGAGGCTACCGGCGGCGCCGGCGAGACCGGCCTGCAGGAAGGAGCGGCGGGAGAGGGGCACGGTAGGTGCGTCGGTTCTGCCGGGGCCGCGGGGTCGAGGCAAGGCGGGGCGCGCGGAACTCTCGGGTTGCCCTGCGCCAACCGTCACCGCCAGAGTCGGGAACGATGACTACCCCGGTCGCCGCCTCCCCGTACAACGCCACGGTCGTGGGCCGAGAGCCCCTCAACTCCCAGTTGCTGATCCTGCGGGTCCGGCCCGACGCGGGGGAGTTCAACTTCACCCCGGGGCAGTTCGCGGTGCTGGGGTTGGCGGGGCGGGAGCCGCGCGTCGCGGATGCTCTGCCGGAGGACACGGCGCCGGAGCCGGACAAGCTCATCCGCCGCGCGTACAGCATCGCCTCCTCGAGCCTGGAGCGGGATTACGTCGAGTTTTATCTGGCGCTGGTCGCGAAGGGCGGGCTCACGCCGCGGCTGTTTGCCCTGCCGCACGGCGGCCGCGTGTTCCTCGGGCCCAAGGCGAGCGGGCTCTTCACCCTCGACCGCGTGGCGCCGGGGAAGGCCGTGATCCTCGTCGGCACCGGCACGGGTCTGGCGCCATACGTGTCGATGCTCCGCACGGCGCTCATCGCCGACAGCTCCCGCCGGTTCGTCGTGCTGCACGGGGCCCGGTGCAGCTGGGATCTGGGCTACCGGGCCGAATTGGAGACGCTCGCGCGCCTCCGGCCGAATTTCACCTATATTCCCTCGATCACGCGGGCGGAGCAGGATCCCCACTTCCGCGGCCAGGTTGGGCGTATCCCGAAGATCCTGGAACAGGGGGTCGTGGAGCAGCGCGCGGGCGTGCGGCTCGATCCCTCGGCGGCGGACGTTTTCCTGTGCGGCAATCCCGAGATGATCTCCTCGGTGCGCGGAATGCTTGAGGCCCGCGGCTTCACCCCGGACCACGGCAAGCAGTCCGGGACGATGCACGTCGAGGAATATTGGTGAACCGCCGGGCGCGGCGCGCGGGTCAGGGCACCTCGTAGACCTCGACCAGCGCGATACCGGCGCCTGGCCCGGTCACCTGCGCGGTGTAGCTTCCCGGCGGGAGCGTCAGCAGCAGCATCGCGTCCGCGCTATCCGCTGCAAGCGGCCGGAAGGCGCCAACCGCATCGCCGGTGGCGGCGAGCTGCGGGTCGCCGCCCCAGTTGTCATTGCCGGCGATGCGCCGCGACGCGCCGTCGAACAGCGTGAGCCGCGGGTCGCCGAGGACCTGGGCCGCGTCGAGGCCGAACGGGGTCAGCGAGGGGCCCATCGCGCGGACCAGCACGGTGCGCGCCGTCCCGCCGCCGAGGACGAAGCCGGCGGTCAGGACGGTGCCGGCGGGTATCGGCTGGAGGACGGAGACGTTGACCAACCGCGGGGTCGCGGCGGTGAAGACGGGACCGGAGGTCGCGTCAAAGAGTTCCGCCAAGACGGCGCCGGCGGGGTTGCCGTTCGCGCCCACCACGACGCTGTACGGTCGCGGTGCGAGGGCTGGGCGGTGCAGGGCGGCGTCGCGCGAGCCGGTGCCGAGGTTGAACGCGCCGGTGGCGCGGAAGATCTCGGCCAGGCCGGGCTCCGTGCCCCAATCGTCGTTCGCGCCCACGGGCGCGGCGCCGATGAGCTCGAGCCGCGGGTCGGCCACGACGTCCTCGAGCCCGAAGGCGGCGAGTCCCGGCCCGATGGCGCGCACGAGCAGCGGTTTGGCCCCGCTCGTGCCGGCGCCTCCGATGACGGTGCCGACGGTGAACGAAGGCGCGGCGGCCGAGAGGCGGGTCAGGATGGAGAGGTTTGCGAGACGGCCCGGCGCCGCGGCCGGGGCCAGCGCCAGGCTCGCGGCGGCCGAGGTCGCGGTGCCGCCGGTGTTGGTGGCGACGCAGGTGTACGCGCCGGCTTCGGCGGCCCCAGCGTTGCGGAGCACAAGCGTGCCGCGCGTCGCGCCCGGGAGCGCGGCGCCATTCCTGCGCCACTGGTAGAGCGGGGAGGGGCTCCCCTCGGCCTCCGCACGGAAGACGACGGTGCTGCCGGTGGAAATGGACTGGCCCTGCGGCTGCAGGGTGAAGGTGGGGGCGATCACGGCGGGTGCCACGGTCAGTGGCGCGTCAGCGCTGGCCACGGCGCCCCCGCTGTTGCTTACCTCGACCGAGTAGATGCCCGCGTCGCCGGGCTGGACGTCCGTGAGCGTCAGGGTGTCGCTGGTGGTGGCGATGCCGAGGGCGACGCCGTTGCGGCGCCAGAGGTGGTAACGCGGGGTGGAGCCGGTGGCGGTGACCGTGAAGGCGGCGGTCTGGCCCGTGCGCGCGGCGAGGGGCTGGGGCTGGCGCACGATCACGGGGGCGACGGCGCGGGTCGTTACGTTGAGGGCCATCGTGCTGGTGACCGAGCCGCGGGCGTTGGTGACGGTCACGCTCCAGATGCCGCTGCTGACCGTGGCGACGTTGCTCAGGGTCCAGGCGGCAGTGGAGACGCCCTGGATCGCGCCGTTGCGCCGCCACTGGTAGGTGAAGGGGGCGGTGCCGGAGACGCCGCCGACGAAGTCCACCGCGT
>SYDD01000285.1 GCA_005786775.1 Opitutaceae bacterium | reverse complement strand
GCCTACGGGATGACGCCCGCGGAGCTGGAAAGAAATCTTGCCGCACACAACCCCGTCGATCGCCTCGCGCCGCTGGCGGCGGCGAAGATCCCGCTTTTCGCCATCCACGGCGACGCCGACACGCTCGTGCCCCTTGCCGCCAACTCGGCCCGGCTGAAGTCGCGCTACACCGCGCTCGGCGGCGAAATGGAGCTGATCATCGCGCCCGGCTTGGGACACACGCACTGGGAGGGCTTCTTCCGCTGCCGCGAGTTGGTGGACTTCGTCGTGAGTCACGCGCGCCGCTGACGGGCTTTAATCCTATGAATACCCGCGCTCTGCTGGTCTTCCTGTTCGCGCCGATTGTCGCCCTGTCAGCCGCCGACGCGCCGCGGCGGAAACCCAACATCGTCTTCATCCTCGTCGACGATATGCCCTACGCGGGAACGAGCATCACCGGCAATCCGGTGCTGGAGACGCCGCATCTGGACCGCATCGCGAAGGAGGGGATGAGGTTCACGCGCGCCTACGCCGAGCCCCTGTGCGGGCCCAGCCGCGCCACGATCATGACCGGGCAGTTCGCCGGCCGGCACGGGCGCACGGACAATGTGCCTGGGGTGCATCCCTACGCGCGGATGCAGGAGCCCCTGCGGCCGCTGCCCCTCGGCGTGGCTCCGGGTGGTTTTCCTGGGGATGGCGCCGCCGGCGCCCGCCTGCCCGATCCGGTCCCGCCCGGTGGCTACTCGCTCGTGCAGGCGCTCAAAGCCGGTGGCTACCGGACGGCGATCTCGGGCAAGTGGCATCTGCCGATGCAGCACCTCACGCCGAGGACGGCCGCGCAGTACGGCTTCGACTTCTGCAACGAGCGGGTCGACCGCAGCCAGCCGTACCGGGATGCGCAGCGCTTCACCGACGACGCTCTCCGCTTCGTTCGCGACCACCGCGACCAAGCCTTCTTCCTCTATCTTTCCTTCGTGGCGGTCCACGGGCCGCATATCGTGCCGCCCGGGGATCAGGCCCGCTGGAAGGAACGGCTGCAGGGCCGCGACGTGGGCATCCACCCGGACATGCTCGCGTCGTTGGAATTCGTCGATCGCTCCGTGGGTCGCGTGTTCGATGCGCTGGATGAGCTCGGACTCACGGATAACACGATGGTTCTCCTCGCCAGCGACAACGGCGGGCTCAGCAAGTCCGTTTATTCGGCGGACAACCATCCCTTCCGCCAGGGCAAGGGCACGCTTTATGAGGGCGGTGTGCGCGTTCCGCTGTTCATGCGCTGGCCCGCCCAAATCGCTCCGGGCCAACGCTGCGACGTGCCGGTGCATTTCGCGGACCTGTTACCGACGCTATGTGACGCGGCCGGGGTGCGCGTGGACCCGAACCACCCGGTGGATGGCGTCAGCCTCCGCCCGGTCTTCGCCGGCGGGCTGCTGCCGGAGCGTACGTTGTTCATCAGCTATCCTCACTACCTGGCCGGTTATGCCACCACGCCTGCACGCGCGGTCGTGAGGGGACGGTACAAGTTGGTTTGGCATCCCTACGACCACCTTGAGTTCGAGGACGGCCGGGTCACCACCGCGACCACCCGGTATGTGCCGAAACCCCGCGTCGAGCTGTTCGATCTTGAGGCGGACCCCGGGGAGCGCCTCGACCTTGCGGCGCGCCACCCGGAAAGGGTCGCCCAGCTGCAGGCGCGCTTCACCCGCTGGGCGAAGGAAGTCGGGGCCAAGGACGTGACGTTCAATCCCGCCTACGACCCGCGGCGTCCGTTGTTAAACGCGCGGGACGAGGCGCTCGGAAACGGAAAGGCGGCGCGGAAGTGACCCTCCGCGTGACCTGTCCCCGGGACCGGAGCGCCGGACCAGACGTCAAACCGTCCGGCGTGCCTTTCTCTCTCCACGGCTGATCCAACGATGAAAACCACCCTTGCTCTCCTCGCGGCGTTCGCCGCCACCGCCGGTTTTGCCGCCGACGCCCCGAATCCCGACCCGACCGCCCCGCGTCGCCGCGCGTGGATGGATGCGCCCGCCGAGCGGAAGGCGGACTGGGAGCGCCAGAAGGCGGCGCTCTCGATCCTCGACATCTCCCAAGAGACCCAGCGCCACGTCTTTGTCGCGCGCGGCACGCCGCAGGAGTACCACGCGCATCCGACGACGACGATGCTGGCGGACAACCGTACGCTCCTCGCGGTCTGGAATCTCGGCCACGGCGGACATGCGGGACCGATGGCGCGCAGCGAGGACGGCGGCCTCACGTGGCGGCGGGTCGACGACGCACTGCCGCCCAACTACGCCAATTTCAAAAACTGCCCCAGCATCTACCGGATCGTGGATCCGCAGGGGCAGGAGCGGCTCTGGATCTTCGCCGCGCGCACGCTCACGGAGAAGGAGAACCCCCGGCTGATTCCCGGCCGCCACCAAGGTTACATGCCACGCGTGGTCAGCGAGGACGAGGGCCGCACGTGGCGCGAGTTGCCGCCGCTCGGCGACCGTATCGCGATGGATAACCCGTTCCGCAACGTGATGACCTTCTCCAGCATCGTGCGGCTCAAGGACGGCTCCAGCCTCGGTCTCTTCCACCGCGGCAGCGGGCTGGGGGAGGGCGGAACCCTGCAGGTGATGCAGTCGGTCACGCGCGACGGCGGCTTCACCTGGTCCTCGCCCGTGGTCGTCGCGGACGGGCACGCGATCGCGCCAAAGCTGCCCTGTGAGCCGTATGTGTTTCGATCCCCGGATGGCGAGGAGCTGTGCTGCATCATGCGGGAGAACCAGCGCACCGGGACCAGCCTGATGATGTTCAGCCGGGACGAGGGGAAGACCTGGAGCAAGCCGGTCGACACGCCCTGGGGCCTGACCGGCGACCGCCACCACGGCATCCGGCTGCCCGACGGCCGCCTGGTGATCGTGTTCCGCAACTCGGCCCCGCTGGCGCAGGCGCACTTCATCGCCTGGGTGGGGACCTACGACGACCTCAAGGCCGGCCGGCCCGGCCAGCACCGCGTGAGCCTGCTCCGCACCTTCAAGGACGGCTTCTACCCTGGACTGCATCAACTGCCGGATGGGACCATCGTGGCCACCACGTATACCACCTACGCGCCGGACGACGGCGGGTGCTCCATCGTAAGTGTGCGCTTCAAGATCGACGAGATCGACGCTTTGGCGGGGCGCGCGCGGCGATGACCCGCGGTCGGC
>SYDD01000284.1 GCA_005786775.1 Opitutaceae bacterium | reverse complement strand
CCGGGGGCGACGCGCGAGCAGAAGATCGCGAGCGGCTTCCACCGGAACAATATGTTCAACGGCGAGGGCGGGCGCATCCCGGAGGAAACCCGGGTGGAGAACGTCTTCGACCGCGTTGAGACGACTGGGGCGATCTGGCTCGGCCTGACCCTGTCCTGCGCGCGCTGCCACGACCACAAGTACGACCCCGTCACGCAGCGCGATTACTACGCCCTCTACGACATCTTCAACCAGATGTCGGAGGCCGGCCGCACGACGGGAGGCCGCAGTGGTGCCATCGCCCCCGTGCTCGACCTCTCGACGCCGGCCGAGGCCGAGGCGGTGCGCAAGGCGCAGGCCGCCATCGATGCGCTGGTCCCGGAAATCGAGCGGTTCGAGCTGACGAAGTTCCCGCGGCCGGAGGGCAAGCCGGTCATCGACTCTCCTGCCGCGCAGCGGCTGCCAGGCAACCTCCCCGCCACCCACGCCCGCACGGAGGTTCGCCGCCGCAGCCTCGACGGGCTCCTGGAGGCGCTTCCCTTCTTCCGCGACACGGAACCCGACCCGGCTTACGTGAAGCTGCTCCAGCGGCATATCGCCGCCCTGCGCGCCCGTGACCGGGCGAATGACAACATCACGCGGGTGATGATCATGGACCAGCTCAAGGAACCCCGGGAGACGTTCATCCTCAACCGCGGTAGCTACGAGGCGAAGACCGAGACCCAGGTGTACGGCGCCGTGCCCGCGCTGTTCCGGTCCGCCGCGCCCGAGCCTGGTCCGGCCAACCGGCTCAATCGGCTCGATCTCGCGCGCTGGCTCGTCTCCCCGGCGAACCCGCTCGCCGCCCGCACCACGGTGAACCGCGCCTGGCAGGCCTTCTTCGGCCACGGCTTCGTCAAGACCGCGGAGGACTTCGGCGTGCAGGGCGACCCGCCGTCCCATCCCGAACTGCTGGACTGGCTGGCCGCCGACTTTGTCGCCCACGGCTGGGATATGAAGCGGCTGCACCGGCTGATCGTCACCAGCGCCACCTACCGGCAATCGTCGCGCGTGGGCGCGGCGCTGCGGGAGCGCGATCCGGAGAACCGCCTGCTCGCGCGGGGTCCGCGGCACCGGATGCCCTCGTGGATGATCCGGGACCAGGCGCTCGCCGCGGCCGGTCTGGTCAATCTCGCTGCAGGCGGCCCCTCGGTGCGGCCCTACCAGCCCGCCGGGATCTGGGAGGAGGCCACTTTCGGCAAGAAGACCTACGTGGAGGACGAGGGTGATGCCCTGTACCGGCGGAGCCTTTACGTCTTCTGGCGCCGCATTGTCGGTCCGACGACGTTCTTTGATGCCGGGGCGCGGCAGGTCTGCACCCTCAAGGTTCCGCTCACCAACACGCCGCTGCACGCGCTGGTCACGCTGAACGACCCAGCGTTCGTCGAGGCCGCGCGGGTGATGGCGCAGCGGGTCCTCGCCGGTGCGGCGGACGACGCGGCGCGCCTCCGGTTCGCCTTCCGGCTGGTCACCGCCCGGCCGCCATCCGAGGCCGAGGAGGGGGTGCTGGCCGCGCGGCTCGTCCGGTTGCGCGCGGACTTCGCGCGGGATGCGGAGGCCGCCCGGTTGCTCTCCGCCGCGGGCGCCTCCCCGCGCCCGGCCGGTCTCGGCGCGGGCGAGCACGCCGCCTGGACCGCCCTCTGCTCCCTGTTGCTCAACCTCGACGAAACCCTGTGCAAGGAATGAACCCGTTGCCCCCGCTCGAACCCCTCCTGGACGCACGCGCGCTGCACACGCGCCGTCAGTTCTTCGGCCGCTCCGCTCTCGGGATCGGCACGGCGGCGCTCGCGTCGCTGCTCGGGCGCGACGCGCGGGCCGGTGCGTCGCCCCGCGGACAGCAAGGGATCGGCGGCCTCCCGCACTTTGCGCCGCGGGCGAAGCGTGTGATCTACCTTTTCCAGAACGGTGCGCCTTCGCACGTGGACCTTTTCGACTACAAGCCGATGCTACGTCAGTGGCACGGGAGGCAGATCCCCGACGAGGTCGTGGGGGGCCGACGCTTCTCCACCATGACCGGCGGCCAGACGGCGCGGCCGGTGCTCGGGGAGATCACGAAATTCGCCCAACACGGGCGTAGCGGGGCGTGGGTCTCGGATTTTCTGCCGCGGACTGCGGCGATCGCCGACGACCTGTGTTTTGTGAAGTCGATGCACACCGAGGCGGTTAACCACGCTCCGGCGATCACCTTCTTCCTCACCGGCGCGGAGATGGCCGGTCGGCCCTCGATGGGCGCGTGGCTGAGCTACGGACTGGGTAGCGAGAGCGAGAACCTGCCTTCCTTCGTGGTGATGACTTCGCGGGACAAGGAGGCCAGCTGCGGCCAGATCTTCTACGACTTCTACTGGGGCAGCGGCTTCCTCCCCTCGAAGTACCAGGGCGTCGCCTTCCGCGGCCGCGGGGATCCGGTGCTCTACCTGTCGAATCCCGCGGGGATGAGCCGGGAGATGCGCCGCGGGATCCTCGACGACCTCGCCGCCCTCAACGAAGCCAAGCGGCGTGACTTTGGCGACCCCGAGATCGCTACCCGCATCGCCCAGTACGAGATGGCTTACAAGATGCAGACCAGCGTGCCGGAGCTGACGGACTTCTCGCGCGAGTCACCGGCGACCCTTGCGCTCTATGGGCCGGACGTCACCAAGCAGGGCTCCTTCGCCTACAACTGCCTGATGGCGCGCCGGCTCGCGGAGCGAGGCGTGCGCTTCATCCAAGTGATGCACGCGGGCTGGGACCAGCACCGCAACCTGAACACCCAGCTGAAGATCCAGTGCCAGGACGTCGACGCCCCGTCGGCGGGCCTGATCCAGGACCTCAAGCAGCGCGGGCTGCTGGAGGACACCCTCGTCATCTGGGGCGGCGAGTTCGGTCGCACGCCTTTCCTGCAGGGCAAGATCGAGGAGACCAAGCAGTGGGGCCGCGATCACCATCCCTACGTCTTCACGGTCTGGATGGCCGGCGCCGGGGTGAAGCCCGGGCTCACCTACGGCGCCTCCGACGACTTCGGGTTCAACCCCGCCGAGCGGAAGGTCCACGTGCACGATTTCCAGGCCACCGTGCTCCACCTGCTGGGCATCAACCACGAGCGCCTCACCTACAAATTCCAGGGCCGCAACTACCGCCTGACCGACGTGCACGGCCACGTCGTGCGGGACCTGCTCGCGTGAGCGGTGGCGCGCTGGCGCCGGTCGCGGTCCTCCGCACCCCGTTCGGCGGGAAGTTCGGCGTGCCCCGGCAGGCCGGGCTGGTGCCCGCCGCCGAGGGGCGCGTGGAATTCCTGCCGGCCTACGCCGCGCCGGAGTTCACCCGCGGTCTCGAGGCCTTCTCCCACCTCTGGCTGGTCACCGGTTTCCACCTGAATCCCCCTTGGACCGGCAGCGCGGTCGTGCGGCCGCCCCGGCTCGGGGGCAACGCGCGCGTCGGGGTCTTCGCCTCGCGCTCGCCTAACCGGCCCAACGGGCTCGGGCTTTCGCTCGTGCGCCTGCTCGGCTTGGAACCGGGAGCGCTGCGCGTCGGCGGCGTCGACGCGGTGGACGGCACTCCAGTTTACGACGTGAAGCCTTACCTGCCGTGGGCCGAGGCGCCTTCGGAAGCGCGGGCGGACTGGGCAGAAGCGCCCCCCGAGCGGCGCGAAATTGAAGGTATCGAGATCCCGTTGGAGGTCGCTCACCGACTCGGGCCGGAGCGGACGGCGCTGGTTCGCGAGTTGCTGCGCTTGGAGCTGCGCCCGGCTTACCAGGCAGCGGACGAACGAACCTATGGCATGACCGTCGCGGGCTGGAATGTCCGTTGGCGCGGGACGGCCACCGGCGGGCTCGCCGTGGTGGAGGCGGAGCCCCTCCGCGGGGACTGAAGTCCTCGGCTCAGGCCGCAGCGGCGCGGATTCGGAGCAGGAGGTCCTTTGCCTCGACCGTGTCGCCCAAGGCGACGTGCAGCTCCGCCACGACGCCGTCGCAGGGTGCGTAGACCGAGTTCTGCATCTTCATCGCCTCCATCATCAGCAGCTTGTCGCCCTTCGCGACCTTCGAGCCGACGGACACCGAGAGCTGGGCGACGAGGCCGGGGATCGGCGCGCCGACCTGGGTCGCGTCTGCGAGGTCCGCCTTGGGCCGGGCCTTGGACTTGGGGGCGACGGACTTGTCCAAGATCAGTGTCTCGCGGGCGATGCCATTGAGCTCGTAGCTAATGGCGCGGCGGCCGTCCTTGTCCGGCTGGCCGACGGAAATGAGCCGGATGATGAGGACCTTGCCCTCCTCGATGTTCACCGAGATCTCCTCGCCGGGGCGCAGCCCGTAGAAGAACGCGGGGGTCGGCAGGACGGAGACGTCGCTGTACGCGGTGAGATGCTTCGCGAAGTCCGCGAACACCTGCGGGTACATCAGGTGGGAATAGAGGTCGTCGTCGTTGGCGGGGCGCCGGAGTTTCTCCGCCAACTCGGTGCGGGTCCGGTGAAGGTCGAGCGGCGCGGCCGCGCCGTGGCCCGGCTTGCGTCGGGCGGCGGCGTAGCGGGCACGGGCCTCGCGGTGCCGTTTCTCGCCGAGCACCACCAGCGAGACGCGCTCCGGCCAGCCGCCTTCGGGCCAGCCGAGGCCGCCCTGCATCATGTCGATCACGCTCTCCGGGAAGGGGAGGGAGCCGGGCTCGAGGTTAACCACGTCCGCGGGCTTGATGCCGCGGCTGAAGAGGAAGAGCGCGAGATCCCCGACCACCTTCGAGCTCGGCGTAACTTTCACGATGTCGCCGAGCAGCTGGTTCACCTCGGCGTAGATGCGAGCGATCTCCGGCCAACGGTGGCCCACGCCCATCGAAGCAGCCTGCTCCTTGAGATTGGTGTACTGCCCGCCCGGCATCTCGTGCAGGTAGACCTCCGCCGAACCGCTGCGGGGCGCCGTGTCGAACGGCTTATAGTAGTCACGCACGACCTCCCAGTAGTCCGAGAACTGGTTCAGCGCGTCTAGGTCGAGCCCGGTGTCGCGCGGCGTATGCTGGAGCGCGGCGACGATCGAGTTCAGGTTCGGCTGGGAGGTGCTGCCGCTCATCGCGGCGAGGGCAAGGTCAACGACGTCTACCCCAGCATCCGCGGCGCGGAGCACGCTGGCGGCGGCGATGCCGCT
>SYDD01000043.1 GCA_005786775.1 Opitutaceae bacterium | reverse complement strand
GCGGAGCCCGCGCGCCCGGCGGGCGGGCGCGATCCACGCCACCTCGCGGTTCAGGTCTTCCGGCTCAGCGTCGATCCAGCGGGGCGTTGACGCCCCGCGGCGTCGGCCTCTTCCTCTCCCGCCCATGGCCCCGCCGCCGAACCTGCGCCGCACGTTTGTGGGCCGCCGCGTCCTGATCACGGGCGGCCTCGGCTTCATCGGCTCCAACCTCGCCCGCGCCCTCGTCGACCTAGGTGCGCGCGTCTCGATCGTCGACAGCCTCGTCCCGGAGTACGGCGGTAATCACCGTAACCTCGCCGGTATCGCCTCGCGGGTGCGGGTCCACTTGGCCGACGTGCGCGACTGGCCCCGCCTCCCGGACCTGATCCGCGGGCAGGATTTCCTGTTCAACCTTGCTGGACAGACGAGCCATATGGACTCGATGACAGACCCGCAGACGGATCTGGACATCAACTGCCGGGCACAGCTCGCGATCCTTGAAGCCTGTCGTCAGCACAACCCCGGGATCCGGATCGTCTTCGCCAGCACCCGCCAGATCTACGGTCGGCCCGATTACCTGCCGGTCGACGAGCGCCACCCGCTGCGGCCGGTGGACGTGAACGGGATCAACAAGCTCGCGGGCGAGTCCTTTCACCTCCTCTACTCGCGCGTCCATGGTATCTCCGCCACCGCCCTGCGGCTCACCAACACGATCGGCCCGCGGATGCGGGTGCGCGACGCGCGGCAGACGTTTGTGGGGGTCTGGATCCGCCGGCTGGTAGAGGGCCAGCCCTTCGAGGTCTGGGGTGGGGAACAGTGGCGAGACTTCACCTACGTGGATGACGCGGTAGACGCCTTCCTACTGGCGGCGGCGCGGCCGGAGGCGGTCGGCGAGATCTTTAACCTAGGCGGCCCACCACGTGTCACCCTCGCCCGCCTCGCGGAACTACTGGTCGAGCTGAACGAGGGTGGCTCCTTCGTGGTCCGCGCTTTCCCGACGGACCGGCGGAAGATCGACATCGGCGACTACTACGCGGACGACCGCCTGATCCGCCGGCGCCTCGGCTGGCGGCCGCGGATCGACCTGCGCACGGCCCTAGGGCGCACGCTCGCTTACTACCGCAAGGAACTGCGACACTACGTCTGACGTCGGCCGCGGGCGCCTGACACGCTGGAAAGCAGCGCGGACTTGCGCCCCAGCGCGCTTTGGCGGCTAATTGCCAGATGGCAGCCCCGGCCCTGAGTTTCGTCATCCCCCTCTACCGCAGCGCGGAGACTATCGGGGCCGTCGTGCGGGAGATCGAGGCGATGGAGGTGCCTGGCGGTCACGAGATTGTACTGGTGCACGACGGTAGCGGCGAGGACACCAGCCGCGTGGCGCGGGAGCTAGTGCGGACGGCACAGGTGCCCATCACCCTGGTCGAGCACGCGCGCAACTTCGGGGAGCACAACGCGGTCCTGACCGGTTGGCGGCACGCGCGGGGCGCGCATCTGGTGAACCTCGACGACGACGGCCAGAACCCGCCCGCGGAGGCGGTGCGGCTGTGGCGGCACGCGTGCGCCACCGGCCTCGACGTGGTCTTCGGGCATTACGAGGACAAGCGGCACGCCGCGTGGCGGAACCTCGGGAGCTGGTTCACCAACCGGATGACGGACTGGGCGCTGGACAAGCCGCCGGGCTTCTACCTCTCGAGCTTCCGCTGCGTGAGCGCGTTCGCCGCACGCCAAGTGATCGGTTACGCGGGACCTTATCCTTACCTCGACGGCCTGCTGCTGCAGGTGACGCAGCGGATCGGCTCGATCCAAGTGCGCCATGAAGACCGAAAGGCGGGGCGCAGCACCTACACCTTCGGGCGGCTGGTGCGCCTCTGGCTGAGCGCGTGGGTGAACTTCTCCCTGCTGCCGTTGCGGCTGGCCACGGCGCTCGGATTGTGTGTCGCCGCGCTCGGGCTGGTGGCGCTCGGCACGATCGCGTGGCTCTGGATCGAGGGCATCGGTCCGGAGTATGGTTGGGGCTGGGCGATGGCGGGGATTCTTATCTTTTCGGGCACCCAGTTAGTGATGCTCGGCCTGATCGGCGAGTATGTGGGCCGGATGTTCATCACGGTGAACCAGCGGCCGCAGGCGGTGGTGCGCGAGGTGGTGGGCTCGGCCCGGGCGGATCAGGATCCCTGACCGCAGAGCTCGTCCCAGCGCGCGAACTCGCGCCGCATCGCCCGCGCGATGTGCAGCACGCCCTCGGGCGGCGGGGTGGGCCAGAGCTCGGCGAGGAAGAGGGCCGCAAGGACCGTCACCCGGTATTCCGTCTGCAAGGGCTGCACCCACGCGTCGGCCAGGTGGGCGCGGCACCAGGCGGGCGCGGTGTCGGCGATGAGCTGCGCCCGCCACCGCAGGGCGAGGCGGCGGGAGTTGTGCTCGTCATGCGCCTTGCGCCCCGGGGAGCTGCTCACGTGGTGCCGGACCACGCTGCGCAGTGCCACGGCGTTGACGCGGCCAGCGGCGCGCGCGCGATAGCCGAGGTCGATGTCCTCCCCGCCGTTGACGTAACCTTCGTCAAAGCCGCCGATCTCCTCCCAGAGGGCGCGGGAAAGCAGGAGGCAGGCCCCGGTGACGGCGGGCACGACCCGCACGCCGTCCCGGGGCCGGGCGCGGCCCGTGGGCAAGGCACGGGAGTGGACGGGCTTGCCGCTTAGCGTGAGCTCGAGCCCGGCGTGGTCGACCTCCCCGGTGGCCGCGTCGAGCTGCACGTTCCCGACGAGCCCGGCCCGGTCGCCCAGGCGCCGGTGGGCGGCGAGCAGGGGTTCGAGCCAGCCGGGGAGCAAGACGAGGTCATTGTTCAGCAGGAGCAGGAGTTCGCCCCGGGCCAGGGCCGCCGCCCGGTTGTTGCTCACCGCGAAACCGCGGTTGCGCTCGTTGAGGAGGATCCGCAGCGGCCGCCAGCCGGCGGGGGGGCGGGCCGCGATTTCCTCCAGCCAGGAGCGGGAGCCGTCGGTGCTGCCGTCGTCCACCAGCAGCAGCTCCGCGTCGATCCCGGGAGGAAGGGTGGCGTGCAGGCTCGCCAGCATCGCCTGGGTCAGCCCCAGACAGTTGTAAAGGGGCACGATGAGACTGAGCCGGGGCGGGGTGGCGCCCGGCGGTGGCGCGGAACTGCAGGGGAGGAGGCGCATCAGCCGTGCGGTGGCCCCGGAGGTATCCCGGGCCCGGCGGCGGCGCTCAATCCCTTATTCCTGACAAGACGGGCATTCAGGCGCCCAGCACCACCCGGCGCAGGTAGGCGCCGTAGGAGGATTTGCCGAGGCGGGTCACGTTGGCCTCCAGCGTCGCGCGGTCGATCCAGCCCTGGCGCCAGGCAATCTCCTCCAGGCAGGCGATCTTCAGGCCCTGGCGGTTCTCGATCACGGAGACGAACTGGCCGGCCTCCAACAGCGAGTCGTGGGTGCCGGTGTCGAGCCAGGCGGTGCCGCGGCCGAGGACCTCCACGTGCAGCCGGCCCGCTTCGAGGTAGAGGCGGTTCAGGTCGGTGATCTCCAGCTCGCCGCGGGCCGAGGGCCGGAGGCTGCGCGCGCGCGCCACGACCTCCGCGTCGTAGAAGTAGATCCCGGGAATGGCGTAGTTCGACTTGGGCTGCGCCGGCTTCTCCTCGAGGGAGACGACGCGGCCGTCCGGGGCGAACTCCACCACACCGTAGCTGCGGGGGTCGGCCACGTGGTAGCCGAAGATCGTGGCGCCCTCGGTGCGGGTCGTGGCGCGCTCGAGGGACTTCACGAGGTCGTGGCCGTAGAAGAGGTTGTCGCCGAGCACCAGGGCCGCCGGCTCGTCGCGGAGGAAGCCGGTGTCTCCCGCGATGTGGAAAGCCTGCGCGAGCCCCTCGGGCCGGGCCTGTTCCGCGTAGGCGAACCGCACCCCGAAGGCCGAGCCGTCGCCGAGCAGCCGACGGAAGAGGGGCAGGTCGGTGGGCGTCGAGATGATCAGGATCTCCCGGATGCCGGAGAGCATCAGCACCGACAGCGGGTAGTACACCATC
>SYDD01000283.1 GCA_005786775.1 Opitutaceae bacterium | reverse complement strand
TGCGGGAAGTTCCCCGGCGTGACCTGCTCGCGTTCCATCCGCTCCACGCCCGCGCGCACCTGCGTGGTGGCGAACGGCTGCCACGTCGCCGCGACCGCCGCGCCCTTGGCCTTGAGCCGTTCGAACTCGAACCAGCCGCCGCGGTCCTCCCACATCGCGTTCGTGCGCAGCGCGAGCTTGTCCTTGAGCAGCGGGAACGCGAAGTCCGCCTCGCTCCGCATCTTGCCCCAGCGCCCGACGGTGAACTGCGCCGACTTCTGCCGGCCGTTGAGCACCGCGCGCTTCGAGTTCAGGTTGAAGGCGCCGCCGGGGCGGCTCGCCCCGTACAGGATCGAGTTCGGCCCGCGGCTCACGTCCGCGCGGTCCACGTTGAAGCGGTCGTTGGCGAGGATGCCGCGGCTCTGCACCATATTGGGCAGGTAGTCGCGGGTGATGACCGACTCGGTGAAGCCGCGGATTGTCGCGCGCACGTCCCACGCCTGCGCGAGCCCGCCGCCGGAATCGGTGCGCTCGTTGTCGGAGCTCATCGCGAACTTGAGCATATCGGCGACGTTCTCGGCCGCGATGTCGTCGAGAAAGTCCTTCGTCAGGACGGAGATCGCGGCCGGCGTGTGGAAGAGGGACGCGTTCATTCGCGTGCCGGAGAGGGTATTGGCGGCGCGGTAGCCCTCGTCGCCGTCGGTGGAGACGACGAAGGGGGACAGCTGGACGGTGGAGCCGGTGGCCGGCGCGGGTTCGGCGGCCGGCAGGGCGGCGGCGAGGAACGACAGGCAGGCGGCGGCCGGGAGCCGCCGGGGGAGGGTGCGGGGGAGGGGCATCGGGGGAGGCGGGGCGCGGGGGGCGGCCCCGGGCAGGAGCGAACCGGTCCCGCCGGGAGCGGCAACCGCAATGTGGTCCGGGCGGACGGGGTCAGCCTGTTGCGGGTTGCGCGTGCGCCATCCGAGCCGCTCTTCGGGTGGCCGCGAGCGTCGCAACGTGCAACAGGCTGACCCCTGGGTGCATCGCCGCCCGGGGCGATGCCGCGCGATAGGGATCCCGAGGCGCAATCCAGTAATGGTTTGACTCACGCGGGCAGAGGCGACGCCCATAAAGGGACCCCGCGAGCCTGTTGTAACCCCACCCCCCGTGCACCCCATCCGCCTCCTTGTTTTCCTCAGCTGGCTCCTGTCCTGCGTCACGCCCGCCGCCCGGGCCGCCGCCCCCGGCGCGATCGAGGGCCGCGTCTTCGACGAGGGCCGTGGCGAGTACCTCGAGCGCGCCCGCCTCGTTGTCGACGGCGCCGGGCTCGAGACCTTCTCCGAACCGGGCGGACGCTACCGCCTGAACGGGGTGCCCGCGGGCGAGGCCCGGGTGCGCGTGTTCTTCACCGGACTACCCGAGCGCACGCTGGCCGTGACCGTCGCCCCCGGGCAGACGGCGCAGCTCGACGTCACCTTCGGCTCCGTCGGCCGGGAACCCGCCGCGAAGGGCGGCGCGATCCGGCTCGACCAGTTCGTGGTCGCGACCTCCAAGGAGATGGACGGCGCGGCGATCGCGATCAACGAGCAGCGTTTCGCCCGCAACATCGTGAACGTCGTCGCGGCCGACGAGTTTGGCACAGTCGTCGATGGCACGCCGGGCGAGGTGATGAAGTTCCTGCCGGGCGTGACGCTCGACTACAGCGCCGGCGAGGCGCGCAACGTCTCGATGAATGGCGTGCCCGCCGCGAACGTCCCGATCACCATCGGGGGCTTCGACCTCGCCAGCGCCGCAGGCAACGGCACCGGCCGCGTCACCAACCTCGACCAGTTCTCGGTCAACAGCATCTCGCGCATCGAGGTCCACCATTCGCCCACCCCGGAATCCAGCGGTTCCGCCCTCGCCGGCTCCGTCAATATGGTGCCCCGTTCGGCCTTCGAGCGCTCGCGCCCGCAGCACAACCTCAGCGTCTTCCTCACGCTCAAGGACGGGGACCGTCACTTCAACAAGACCCCCGGGCCGCTCAATCGGGAGACCCGCAAGGTCACGCCCGGCTTCAATTTCTCCTCGGTCGTGCCCGTGAACCGGCGCTTCGGGTTCACGCTGTCGGGCAACCACGTGGACCAGTACAGCTACGAGAACGTCGCGACCAGCACCTGGCGCGGCAACGGCTTCGCCACCAACGTGGCCGCGACCGCGACGACCGGTCTGCCCGACACCACGCCGGACAAGCCGTACCTCACCGACTTCGCGCTGCGGGACAGCACCCGGGGCAACCGCGCCGACTCGATCGGCACGACGATGGACTACCGGCCCTATCCGAACGCCACCCTGTCCTTCTCGTTCCTCTGGAACTGGATCGGCGTGGTGCACAACAACCGCACCTTCTCGTTCTTCGTGAACCGCGTGCTGCCGGGCGACTGGAGCCCGACGCACACCAACGGCGCGCCGCTCCCGGCCGGCACCGCCGGGACCCCGGGTGGCTTCGGCCCGGCGGGCGGCTTCGGCGAGGCGCGCATCAACGGCGGGGCCCAGGACTGGTACGGCACCACCTACACGCCGTCGCTGGTCTGGCGGCACGACGGGCCCGTCTGGAAAATGGACGCCGGCCTCGGCTTCTCCCGCGCCAGCCTCCACACCCGCAACGTCGACAAGGGCTTCTTCGGCGCCTCCCAAGCCCGCCGCACTGGTGTCCGCGTCTCCTTCGCCGACATCTTTTACCTGCGACCCAACACGATCACCGTCACCGGCGCCGACGGCGCACCGGTGGACCCCTATCGCCTCGATAACTACGCCCTCGACACCGCCAACGGCGTGGTGCGCGACTCCTACGACCGGAAGCGCAGCGCCCGCTTCAACCTCCGCCGCGATCTCACCGTGCGCGAGGTGCCGCTCTCGCTGAAGACCGGCGCCGAGGTGCGGAGCATGGAGCGCGACCTGCGCGCGACGACCGACACCTACACCTTCGTCGGCCGCGACGGCGTGAACAGCTTCGCGGCCAACGCCCCGCTCCGCGGCGACGACAACGCCGGCCCCGTGCTCGACGAGGCCTTCTCGCAGCGCGTCGGTGCGTACGGGTTCCCGCGGATCCAGTGGATTTCCAACGATGACTACTACGACCTCTACCGCACGAACCCCGCCTTCTTCACCACCAACGCCAACACCAATTACCGGTCCGGCATCGGCGCCTCGAAATATGCGCGGGAGGTGATCTCGGCGGCTTACCTCCGCAGCGACGTGGCGTTTTTCAATCGCCGCCTGCAGTTCGTGGGCGGCCTGCGCGCCGAGCAGACCAACCTCAACGCGCAGGGTCCGCTGACCGATCCCTCGCGGAACTTCCAGCGGGACGCGGCCGGAAACATCGTTCCCCGCCGCGACGCCGCCGGGAACATCCTCCGCAACGCCGCGGGCGCGCCGCTCCCGGCGCTGATCGTTCCGACCACCGACGCCTTGGGCCTGTCCAAGCTCACCTACCTCGACCGCGGCCAGAACACGCGGAAGGAATACCTGCGGCTCTTCCCGAACCTCAACGTCAGCTACCTCCTCCGCGAGAACCTCACCGCCCGTTACGCCTTCTACCAGAGCGTCGGCCGGCCCGACTTCAACCAGTACGCCGGCGGGCTCACCCTGCCCGACACCTCGGTGCCGGTGACCTCGGGCACCGTGATCTCGGTCAACAACGCGGGCATCAAGGCGTGGAGTGCGGAGACCCACAAGGTGCGGCTCGAGTACTATTTCGAGCGGGTGGGCACCCTTAACGTCGGCGCCTTCCGCCGGGATTTCCGCAACTTCTTCGGCAGCGTGCGTTTCCCCGCCAGCCCCGAGTTCCTCGCCCTCTACGACCTCGATCCCGACGAGTACGGGATGTACGACGTCTCCACCAACCATAACCTGACCTCGACCGTGCGGATGACGGGCCTCGAGTTCGACTACAAGCAGGCGCTGACCTTCCTGCCCGGGTGGGCGCGCGGCGTGCAGGTCTTCGCCAACGCCAGCGCGCTCCGGGCGACGGGCGACGGGGCGGCGAACTTCGCGGGCTTCATCCCGCGCAGCGGCAGCTGGGGCTGGAGCCTCACGCGCCCGAAGTACGTCCTGCGGATGAATTGGAATTACCGCGGGGCGCAGCGCCGCGGCCTGATCGCGGCCGGCCGGAGCATCGAGGCCAACACCTACAACTGGGGCTCGAAGCGGCTCTACCTTGACGTCAACGCCGACTACGTGCTGAGCCGCCGCTTCACGCTCTTCGGCAGCATGCGCAACATCCACAACCAGACCGAGGACTCGAAGGTGTACGGCCCGAACACGCCCGCCTACGCGCGGTTCCGCCAGCGCGTCGACTACGGGTCCGCGTGGACTTTCGGGCTGCGGGGGACGTTCTGATCCCTTCGACTGACGCTCAGGGCAGGCACCGTGACTGGTGCCAAGGGCGCGCCTTTGATTGAGGCGAAGGGTGGGTCTGCTGGCTGAAGCGCAGGGTACGCACCTTGATGGAGACGAAGGAAGGGCCGGGGCCCGGGGCGGCCCCGTTGCCGGCTTGCTCCGGCCGGGCACGCCGGGGAGAAATCCGGCGATGAACCCGCGCCCCCGCCTCGTCGTCCTCGACGGCCACACCCTCAATCCCGGCGACCTTTCCTGGG
>SYDD01000042.1 GCA_005786775.1 Opitutaceae bacterium | reverse complement strand
TCCACGGGCGGCGCGCCGGAGCCGATGGGCAGCGAGGCAGCGGAGGCGGGGGCATCGCCGTGGGGCTGGATCATCCCCGAAGCGTGCCGCACGGGTGTTTGGCGATTGTGGGCGCGGATCGGGGGAATTGTTAAGCGCGTGTAAAGGCACGCGCATCCTCCTGCACTCCAGCTTCACCTCGGGATCGCCACCAAACGCTCACGGGGCTCTCGCGCACGGCCCAGCTAACAAGGGACCATCGACACCGCGGGGAGGATCGGGGCGAGCGCTCGGGAGGAGAGGATCTAGCCCGGGGTATTTGGTTTGGGTGGGGGGCAATGGACCCTGAGCGAAAGCACCGCGCACGCCCGCGGCGGCGATGGGCGCCATGCCCGGGCACGATCGCGAACTGAGATTCTGATCTTTCAGCGGCCCGGCCGGTCAGAAGGTTCCCTTCACCCCAAAGGTGTAAAAGGTGCCGACCACCATGTTGGAGAGCACATACGACGGGTCCACTTGGTAGCGGTATTCCGCGACGTTGAAGAGGTTCCGCACCTGGAAGAACAGGCCCAGCCGCGCCCCCGCCTGCCAGCTGCCGTTGAGGTCGATCATCGTCCGCTGTTTGCGGTAGGTGATCGTCCCCGCGGACGTCATCGGCGTGTGGTCGGTCCACTTGCCGCTGGCGCCGAACGCGAGCCGCCGCCAGCGGTAGCTCAGCGTCGCACCGGCCATATGCGGCACCATCGCGGCGCGCGTGACCGACGCGTAGGTCCGGGTGTAGTTGGCGGAGACGTTCAGTCCCGCCCACGCCCCGGGCAAAAACGACAACGCTTGGCTGTATTCCCACGTCATCCCGCGCACCCGCGTCCTGCCCGGGCGGTTCCCGACGGAGAGGAAGCGGTACGAGCCGTAGGCGGGATCATCCTCGTAGCCAAAGGCGGAAGCAGGGAATTCGGCGGACGTCACGCTATCGGTGATGTCGTTCTGGAACAGCGTCAGGGCGGCGCTGCCGACGGGCTCGAAGTAGGTGGCCAGGCGGCCGGAGAGGTTGCGGGAGCGTTCCGGGCGGAGGTCAGGATTGGGCACGCTCACGGTCTCGTTGGTCTCGTTGAAGACCCAGACGCCGCCCAGGTTGCCGATCGCCGGGCGCGAGATGGTCGCACTGTAGCCCAGATGCGCCTGCAGGTTCTCGGTGAACGAGTACTTGGCGGAGGCGGACGGGAACAGGTGGGTATAGCCGCTGCGCCGGGTGGTCTTCGGCCGGCTCATATACTGGTAGGTGAGGCCGGGGACGGTGGTCGCGCGGGCATTGGCGGGAGTAACCGTGAAGCCGGCCGCGCGCACCTCGGCGGCGCTGCGGGCATCGAACTCGCGGCTGGCGAACCCGGTGTCCTCCCCGCGCAGGCCGGCCTGCAGCTGGAGGCCGCGAATCCGCGTCTGGGCCAGCGCGTAGGCGGCGCGCAACGACTCCTTCACGTAGCTGGGATTATCGATGAAGGCAGTGTAGAAGTTCGCCGGGGTCGCCAGCGACGTGAACTGTTCGGGCGACTCACGGAAGCGGCGGCCGAGCTCCGTGCGGTTGGCGAACACCGGGACGCTGCCCGAGAGCGAGGCGATCCGCACGCCGTTCTCAAGCTGCCACGCATTCTGCGGATACGCGAGGGAGGCGAAACTGCCGTTCGGGCCGCCGCCCGGGCCATCGTAACGCCAGGTCAGGAAGGCGTTGGGGTTGCGGAAGCGGTGGTACTGTTCCGTCGCTTTGACCCCCACCTTGAACCAGGACGGTAGCGACCACGCCGGCGTCCAACGGGCATTGAGGTTCGCCTGCTGGATCTCGCCCTCGGCGAAGCGCATATCATCACCGATCCGGGGATTAATGAAGTTCGCCGGGTCCGCGAAGTCGCGCCCGCCGGTCTGCGTCACCTGCCAGTCGACGTCGCGCAGCGAGGAGCGGCGCAGGTCGAGCGAGAGCCCGGTTAGGTTGGCGACGGGGAGGGTCTGCGGGCCAACACGGGGCAGGGCCACGTACTGGTTGGTAGAGATGCTGTAATGGAGGCCGCCATCGACCAGCCAGGCGCCGCGCCGGAACTCGAACCGCGGGGTCACGGTGCGGGTGCGGGCGAACTTGTGCTCGTGGTTGGTGCTCAGGCCCAGCGTCGCGCCGCCGTTGATCACGCTGAAATTGTTCAGGCCGTCGCCCGTGACGACTGCGCGGCCCGCCGTGGTGAAGGTAAGGACGCGGGCATCGATGTAGGCGTCGAAATGGTTGTACATCGCGCTCAGCGAGAGGACCAAGCCCGGAGCGGCCTTGAAATCGAGGGTGAGCGAGGGCGTGAAACGCTCGGTGAAGCGCGGGTTGCTGGTGAAGGTGAGGCCGGTGATGACGCGCGGGCGGGGATCCGCGGTAGTCACGGCCGCGCTGTAGGTGTGGTCTACCCGACTCTGGACCACGTACTGGCTGGACTCGCTCACATTGAGGACAAAACCGAGCCGTCCGCCGAGCAGGACATCCGAATACTCGAGGATACCACCCGGGCGGAACTTATGGGTGCGGGCGTCACCCGGGCCGTAGTCGCGGGCGGGCGTGAAGTGGTCGCCATTAGCCATCAAGTGCATCTGCCACGCGATGCGGCGGCCGCGGCGCTCGAAGGCGCGCTTGGTCTTCAGGTTGATCGTACCCGCGGGGGCATCCGCATCTTGGTCCGCGCTCGTGGTGTAATTGATCTCGATGCGATCGACGCTATTGACCGAGACCTGATCAAAGCTGAAGGAGCGGGCGCCGCCCCCGGTACCTTGTGAGCCGTCCGCGCTCGCCATCCGCATCCCGTCGACGCTGACCCCGACGTACTGCGGATCGAGGCCGCGCAGGCGGGGGCCGCGGGCATCCGGCCCCACGTAGTCGACGTCGACCCCCGGGACGTTCTTGAGGAACTCGCCCACGCTACCCTCGGCGACGTCGCCGAAGAAATCCGACGACAGGCTGTTGGTGAGGTTCATTGATCGCCGCTGTTCCATGATCGCCTTGGCGTTACCCTC
>SYDD01000282.1 GCA_005786775.1 Opitutaceae bacterium | reverse complement strand
CGCCCTCGACCAGATGAACCGGGCGCGGGAATCCGAGGAGGGGGGCAGCCCGCGCAGTGCGGTCCGCACCTATCAGGCGGTCGCGAAGAAGTACCCGAACTCGATCTACGCCCCGGAAGCCCTCTACCGTTCCGCCCGCCTGCGCCTCTCGCTCGGCGATTACGCCAAGGGATTCGAGGACTACCAGCAGGTCCTTTCCCGCTACCCTAATACCCGCCGGTTCAACGAGATCGTCGGGGAGCAGTACCGGATCGCGAGCGCCCTGCTCGACGGCGTGCGCGGCCGGATGCTCTGGGGGCTGCTGCCCGGCTTCACCCAGCGTGACAAGGCGCTCGAATTCTTCGAGACCATCCTCGCGAACGCGCCCTACAGCGACTACGCGCCGCTGGCGCTGATGAACATCGCCCGCGGCCACCAGAAACTCGGCAACACCGAGAACGCCATCGATGCCCTGGACCGAATGATCAATAATTACGGCCAGAGCCTTCTTGCTCCGGACGCTTACCTCAAGCTGGCGCAGACTCACGCCTCGCTGGTCGACGGTCCGTACTACGACCAAGGCGCGACCAAAGAATCCATCACCTACTTCACGGACTTCATGCTCCTGTTCCCCGGTGACGGCAACGTCGCCAGCGCGGAAAAGGGTCTCGATGGGATGAAGACCATGCTCGCGGAGAGCAAGATGCGGATGGGTGACTTCTACTTTTACAAGCGTTCCAACTTCAAGGCCGCTCGGGTATTCTACAACGAAGCCATCACCGCCTACCCGGAGTCCGCGATCGCCACGCGCGCCAAGGGTCGCCTCGCTGAAGTGGAAGCCAAGGCCTCGGGGCAGCCCGCTCCGGCGCCCGCCCCCGGTCAGGACCAACCGAAGAAGAAGCGGTTCTTCTTCTTCTGACCGGACTCGTCCGGCAGCCCGGGCCCGCGATGCGACGCCCCCTCCCACTTCTCGCCTGCTTGACGCTGGCCTCCCTGCTCGGCGGCTGTGCCCACTACCGTCTCGGCACCGGATCGGAACCGACCTTCCGCTCGGTCCACATCGCCCCCGTGGACTCCCGGCTCGCCCTCCCGCAGGCCCCCGCCCTGCTCTCCACCCGCCTGCGCGAGGCAGTGCTGCGCGACGCTCGCGTCGAGCTGCGGCCCGACTCCGGCGCCGAGGCGGCCCTGACCGTCACGCTCGTCGACTACCGCCGAGAGATCGCCGCCGCCCGCGCCGACGACACCGGCCTTGCCCGCAAGTTCAACGTGACGCTCACCGCCGCCTGCACGCTCCGGGACCCCCGCACGGGCCGCGCCATCTGGATGGACCGCCGAATCAGCGTGCGCCGGGAGGTGTTCACCGACAGCGGCCAACTTCAGGCCGAGTACCAGGCCCTCGCCCTGCTCACCGAGGCTTTGGCGGCCAGGATCACCAGCGACCTCGTGGAAACTTGGTAGCCGGGGTCGTAGCGCCCGCGATTGACCCTCTGGGCAGGGAACGCCATCGTATTGCGAATCCGCCGCCGCCGGGGCCGGTTCCGGCCCTGCCCACCCAGCCTTCCGCTCTCTCCCCATGATCGGACACACCTTCCTCCGCCGTCTACTTCCGCTCGCCGCGCTCGCTCTTGGCCTCGCGCCCCTCGCATCCGCTCAGGAGGCCCGGCTGATCAACCTTTCCACGCGCGCCCAAACCGGCGCCGGGGCCAATATCCTAACCGCCGGCTTCGTCGTGGGACCCGGCGAGCCGCGGCAGGTCCTCATCCGCGCGGTGGGGCCCACCCTCTCCGCGTTCGGAGTGACCGGCGCCATCGCCAATCCCGTCCTCACGGTCTTTGACGCTGAGGGCAAAACCGTCGCGACGAACGACGACTGGGGTGCGCCGGCCGCCGGCCAGGCGGCACTCGCGGCCACTTTCGCGCAGGTGGGGGCGTTCCCCCTGGCCGCGGGCGGCCGGGATTCCGCGCTGGTGACGACTCTCCGCCCGGGCAGCTACACCGCGCAGGTTGCGAACGCCACCGCCGCAATCGGCGAGACCCTCGTCGAGGTTTACCAGATCGGTGAAACGGGCGCCAAGCTGGTCAACCTCTCGACCCGGCTGCAGGTCAGCGCGAACACGAGCCCGATCATCGGCTTTGTCGTCGCCCCCGGGGCGGGCACCCGCCGGCTGCTGGTCCGGAATGCCGGTCCGGCCCTGGGCGCCTTCGGCCTCACCGGAACGCTGCCCGACCCCACCCTCCGCCTGACCGACGCCACCGGCCGCGTGCTCGCCAGCAACGACAACTGGAGCGTGCCAGCCAACCCGCAGGCCGCCGACGCCGGTCTCCTCTTGGCCGCCTTCAGCGTCGCCGGCGCCTTCGCCTTTCCCGCGGGCTCCAATGACGCCGCGGTGATGGTCGACCTCGGCCCGGGCAACTACGGCATCCAGGTGGGCGGCAACGCCGGCTCCGGCCTTGCCATCGTCGAGGTCTACGACCTGACCCCGGTCGATCCGCCGACGATCACCGTTGTCGCCAGCCGCGCCTCCGCCGACGAATCCGGCCTCCGACCCGGCGAGTTCACCTTCACCCGCACCGGCGGCAACCTGAGTCCCCTCACCTTCCGCTACTCGGTCGGAGGGTCCGCGGTCAACGGGGCCGACTACGGCCGCCTCTCCGGCACTCTCGCCTTCCCGGCGGGCAGCTCGACGGTGCAGCTCCCGGTCATCCCTAACCCGGACATCCAATCGGAGGGTACCGACACCGTGGTCGTGACCGTGGCGCCGGGACCGAACTACCTGCTCGGGACCGCGCGCTCGGCGACGGTCACCATCGGCGACAGCGCCGCCACCCTCTATATCGCTACGGTGCGGCCGACGACGGCCGCCAGCGGCGGGTCCACCGGGTATGGCACCGCGACGATCCTGCTGAGCTCATCGGGCACCGTTGCCGCGGTGAACCTCTCCTTCGCCAACCTGAGCTCCGCCCAGACCACCGCGCACCTGACCCTTGGTGCCAACGAGGATTACGTGATCGCGCTGCCGGTCGGCCAGGTGAGCGGCGCCCTCTGGACCTTCGCGCCCGTGGCGCCCTACTCCACGGCGGAACTGCAGGCGGCCCTGCGCAGCGGCCAGATCGCGGTGCGGATCGACTCCGCCAAGTACCCGGGCGGGGAGCTGAAGGGCAGCTTCATCGCCGGAGCCGGCTCGCGGGCCTTCGTGGCCCCCGCCGCGGCGCCCGCCGCGCGGCTCACCGGTCTGTCGGCGACCGAGGCGGCCCGCTTCCTGACCCAGACGACCTTCGGGCCCACGCGGGCGGAGATCGACGTCCTCACCGGCGGGAACATCAACGCCTGGCTCGACGCGCAGATGGCCCTGCCCTTCAGCTCGCACCGCACCGCGATCGTGGATGACCGCCGCACCTTCGGTGGCTCGGGCAGCTTCACCAATTGGAACGCCATCCACCCGCCCAACCGCCAGTCGGCCTGGTGGAAACTCGCGCTCACCGCCCCCGACCAGCTGCGCCAACGCGTCGCCTTCGCGCTGAGCCAGATCCTCGTCGTCTCGGACGTGGCCCTCGGCGACGACAGCCGGGCCGAGCCGCTCGCGGCCTATTACGACATCCTCGGCCAGGAGGCCTTCGGCAATTTCCGCACGCTCCTCGAGCGGGTGACCCTGAACCCGATGATGGCGGAGTACCTCAGCTCCCTCCGCAACGCCAAGGCGACCTTTGATGCCTCCGGCGCCGCGCTGACCACGCCCGACGAGAACTACGCGCGCGAGATCATGCAGCTCTTCACCATCGGCCTCGTCCGGCTCCAGCCGGACGGCACGCTGCAGTTGGGCGACGACGGCCTCCCGATCCCGACGTACAACCAGACGACCATCACCGAGCTGGCGAAGGTCTTCACCGGCTGGGCCTACCCCTCGACCAGCGCCAGCGCGTTCCGGACCGCCAGCGCCAACTACTTCAATGCGCTCCAGCTCTTCCCCGCCTTCCACGAGGACGGTCCGAAGAACCTCGCCCCCGTGCTGGGGACGCCGATCGCGGCCGGCCAGGGCGGGGCGAAGGACCTGCAACTCGCCCTCGACGCCCTGTTCCACCACCCCAACACCGCCCCCTTCATCTCCAAGCTGCTCATCCAGCGCCTCGTCACCAGCAACCCGAGCCCGGCCTACGTCTACCGCGTGGCGCAACGCTTCGCGGATGACGGCGCCGGGGTGCGGGGCAACCTAGGTGCGGTGGTGCGCGCGATCCTCACCGACCACGAGGCGCGTTCCCCCGAGGTGGCCGCCACCCCCAGCTTCGGCAAGCTCAAGGAGCCCGTCCTGCGCCTGACCGGCATCCTCCGCGGCCTCAAGGCCTCTTCGAGCAGCGGCCGTTATGTGGGCTTCCGCGTCACCGTGGACGGTCAGCCCATCACCAGTGCGACGCCCCGGCCGGCGACGGCGGCGCAAATCAACATGGCGCCCAGCGCCTATTCAGGGACCAGGCTCGACGGCGTCCAAGGGAACTTGGCCCAAGCGCCGCTCCGTTCCCCGACCGTCTTCAACTTCTACCACTCCGACTACGTGCTGCCCGGGCCGCTCGCGGCTGCCGGGCTGGTGGTACCGGAGTTCGAGATCACCGACGACAACTTCGCGATCAGCGTGCCGAACTTCCTCCGCACCTTCGTGACGGCCACCTTGCCGACCACCAACGGGGTGCCGACGCCGGCCGCCCCCTACACGCTGACCCTTGATCTCAACCACGAGCTCACCCTGGTAAATGACCCGGCGGCGCTGGTGAGCCACTTCAATCTCGTGTTCGCGGCGGGTTCCCTCGGCGCGGATGCGCAGGCCCGCATTCGCGCCGCCCTGACCGCCCTGCCCACCAGCACGTCGGCTCTCGACCGGGTGCGCACCGCGTTGCTGCTCACGCTCACGTCTCCCTCCGCCGCGATCCAGAAATAGCCCCGACCATGCGCAAGAAAACCGCCCCCGAAGTTTCCCGTCGCGAGTTCCTCGGCAGCGCCTGCTGCTCCGCCGTCGGCGCCACCGGACTGTTGTCCACACTCGGCAGCCTGCGCCTGATGGCCGCCGCGGCCTCGCCGGCGAACGGCGTCGCCCAGACCCCGCCCCGTGCGGCCGCCATCGCCCCGGACTACAAGGCCCTGGTCTGCCTCTTCCTCAACGGGGGCAATGACGCGAACAACCTGATCGTCCCCACCGGCTCCGGGTACGCGGCCTACGCGGCCGCCCGCACGAACCTCGCCCTACCCCAGACCGGACTGCTCGGCCTGCGCCCCCGGACCAGCGATGGGCGCGACTGGGCCCTGCACCCCTCCTTTGCCGAGGTGCACCGGCTCTTCGGTGAGAGCAAGGCCGCCCTCGTCGCCAACGTGGGCACCCTCGTCTACCCCACGACCAAGGCCCAGTACAACGCGCGCAGCATCCCCCTCCCGCCCCAGCTGTTTTCCCACAGCGACCAGCAGGTGCAGTGGCAGCATAGCGTGCCCGACAAGCCCACCCAGACCGGCTGGGGCGGCCGCGTCGCCGACCTCCTCAGCGCGTTCAACTCCAGCGACCGCATCTCGATGTCGATCAGCCTCGCCGGGAAGAACACCTTCCAGGTCGGCAACCGCGTCGCCCAGTACGCGGTCGGCACCGGTGGCGCCACCACGCTCGCGGGCAGCACCTCCGGAGTCACAACGCTGGACGGAATCCGTTTCCGCGCCCAAAAGGACCTCTTCGCGCTGAACCAAGCCTCCCTGCTTGAGGCCGCCTTCGGCGGCGCCACCGGCGACGCGATCGTCAGCGCCGACCTGCTCAACTCGATCCTTTCCGCTTCCCCCGCGGTCACGACCGCGTTTCCAAGCACGACCGTCGGCAACCAGCTCCGGATGGCCGCCCGGCTCATCGCGGCTTCCCCCGCGCTTGGGCTCAAGCGCCAGGTTTTCTTCGTCCAGCTCGGCGGCTGGGACACACACGCCTCCCAGCTGGCAAACGCCGCGCCCACCACCGGAGCCCACGCCGGCCTCCTCGACCAGGTCAGCAAGGCCGTCGAAGCCTTCCATCGTTCCACGATCGAGCTCGGGATCGAGAACCAGGTGACCCTCTTCACGGCGTCCGACTTCGGCCGCACCTTCCGCTCGAACGGGGACGGCTCCGACCACGGCTGGGGCAGCCACCACCTCGTGGTCGGTGGCGCCGTGCGGGGCGGTGACCTCTACGGTAAAATGCCGGTGCTGACCGTCAACGGGCCGGACGACACGGGCCTCGGCCGCTGGATCCCGACCACCAGCGTGGACGAGTATGCGGCCACCCTCGCCTCCTGGTTCGGCGTCAGCGCGACGGATCTCCCGGTGGTCCTGCCGAACATCGGCCGCTTCGCGAAGCCGAACCTCGGCTTCCTCGCCTGAACCCGCCGCGATGTTCTGGCGCCTGCTGCTGGTCCTCGCCGGGCTCCTGGTCGCCCTTTACCTCTGGCAGTGGGGCCGGCCGCGGCCGGGAAGGCTGGAATCAACCGCCCCCCCCGGGGCTGCGTCCGCCCCCGCTTCTCCAACCGTCGCCTCGCCCGCTCAAGCCCTGCCGGATAGCCCCGGTGTCCCGGCCGTCACCGAGGGTTTCGAGGGGCTCCGGGCCCTACACGCGCCCAATAGCGACATCACCGCCGATCTCCGGATCGTGCAGGCGGTGCTCGAGGCGTTTCGCACTAGCTTTCCGGCGGAGGGTAACCCCACGGGCTCCAACGCGGAGATCACGGCGGCGCTGGCCGGCGCAAACCGCCTCCGGCTGGTGCTAATTCCCCGCGGCCACCCCGCCCTCAACGCGGACGGGGAGCTGTGCGACCGCTGGGGCACGCCGTATTTCTTCCACTCGGAGTCCCGGCGCCGCACCACCGTCCGCAGCGCGGGTCCGGACCGGCGGATGTGGACCGAGGACGACGTCGAGCACGCGCCGTGAGCACCCGGCTGACCCTCACGGGGGACCCGACTCCAGCCAGGTTCGATTGAAGCGCGCCAAGGTGAGCCGCGCATAGGGCCAATCCTCCCGCCGGGAGCCCGGACGCAACGCGCCCGGCCGACCACTCTCATAGAGGCAGAGCAGGGTGCCGTCGGGCAGCACCGCCAGGTCGCTGTAGGCGCTGGGTCCAGGCTCGAGCACGCGGGCGACCGGCCAAGACGCGCCGCCGTCCCGGCTCAGCTTGATCGTCAGGTTGCGCCGGTCCCGCCGGTCGCCCGGCCGCGGCTCCCGCCCGGCGACGCCGAGGTGATCCGG
>SYDD01000041.1 GCA_005786775.1 Opitutaceae bacterium | reverse complement strand
GGCCCCAGCCAACGTAGGTGTAGACGATGATCTTGCGGCCCGTGAGGCCCGAGTCCCCCTGGGGACCGCCGATCACGAATCGACCCGTCGGATTGATCAGATACTCGGTGTTCCGGGTCAGCAGCTTCGCGTCGATCACCTTCTTAATGACGTTCTCGATCAGGTATTTCTCGATCGTGCCGTGGCGAACGTCCGCCGTGTGCTGGGTGGAGATGACCACGTTGACCACCTCGACGGGGCGGCCGTCCTCATATCGGACAGAAACCTGGGACTTGGCGTCCGGCCGCAGCCACGCGACCGCGCCAGACTTGCGGATTTGGGTCAGCTTCCGCCCGAGACGGTGCGCGAACATGATCGGGGTCGGCATCAGCTCCGCGGTCTCATTGCACGCATAGCCGAACATGATGCCTTGATCGCCGGCCCCCTGCTCGGCGGTCTTCTTACCCTCCGCCTTCCGCGCATCGACGCCCTGGGCAATGTCGGCCGACTGCGCCGTCAGGTAGTTGTTGATGAACACCGAATCAGCATGGAACACATCGTCGTCGTTCACGTACCCGATGTCGCGGATGGCGTCGCGGATAACTTGGCCGAGATTGATAGCCTCCTCGATCGGCTTGGTCCGGCCCGTGCGCTTGTCCTGTAGCTTCGGGATCGTGATCTCCCCGCCCACCACCACGACGTTTGACTTCACAAACGTCTCGCAGGCCACGCGACTCTGACGGTCAACCGTCAAGCAGGCATCGAGCACACTGTCGGAGATTAGGTCCGCCACCTTGTCGGGATGTCCCTCGCCGACGGATTCAGAAGAGAAAACGAACGATTTGGCCATTTGGGTATTGGATTGGAGAATCCAACCCAATTACCCGCCAGACCGACGCGCAAGGTTAAACATCAACGCATCGTGATGTTATGATACGTACTCCTGCTGATGCAGGAGTTTCGAATTAAACGGGTTGGTCGCAACGGCCCCGGACCGGACTAGCGGTAGAGCGCCGTGGTGGGAGCCGCGGTGAGAACGTTGTATTGCCGGATGGCGAGGCGCCACCAAGGGGCGAGGTCCTCGGTGCGGGCGCTCCATAGGTCGCGGTGAAGCTCCATCATCGACTCCGCGTCTAGCAGCAGCGCCATCTTTTCGCGCGGGGTGAACCGGTCGGGGCCGTCGCGGAGCAACCGTTCCCGCAGTTGGGCGAACCACTCGCGGGACTCCTCGGTGCGGCGGCGCTGGCGCAGGAGTGCGACGTGTAGCGCGTTGACGTAAGGATCCAGTACCGCCTGGAGCAGGCCGTAATCGGCGCGGAGCGGCTCGAGCGGTGAGAGGTGGCGGTAGCACTCGGCCAGATTCTGCTCGAGCCGGCGAAGTTCGTAGGGCGGGGCCGTCTCCTCGGGGGTCAGGAAAAGTCCCCAGCGCTGGGCGGCGCGGCCAAGCCGGCCCTGGCTGAGCAGAATCGAAAGCGGCGCCGCCAAGACGAGCGGCACCACCACCGGGCTGAGCCACGCAAAAAACCCCGGCGACAACACGTAGGCGGAAACGCCCCAGACCAAACCAAAGAGCATCTGGCCGCCGTGCGTAAGAATCGCCTCGCGCCAGTCGGTCCCATCGTCCTCGGCACCCCGCCGTTGCGTCAGCCAAGTAACCCCTTGGCCCAACAGGGTAAAAACCACGAACTTACTATGAAAAACCATGTTGATCGGCGCGAGCAGGGCGGAGGCGAGCGATTCGAGGAGAAAGCTCAGCGCAAGCCGCGCCCTACCCCCGTAGCGGTGCACCTCGTCTGGGCGCCCCCAAGTTACGGCGAGCCCCGCGAGTTTGGGCAGGAATAGGAGGAGCATGGTCAGGGCGAACAAGGCCAGCGCGCTGGGCAGACCGGGGGGCAAACCGAGAGAAGTCGCGGCGGACGCCGACGCCATGACGGGGACCTCGCCCGAGCGGGAGAAGACCTCGAGCGTACACAGCAACATGAAGACCAACCAAAGCGGGGAGGCCGCGTAGCCCATGACGCCCATCAGAAGGTGGAACCGGCTGACGGGCCGGAATCCTTCCGCGGTGAGCAGCCAGGCGTGCTGGAGGTTGCCCTGGCACCAGCGCCGGGCGCGCCTGGCGGAGTCGATCAGCGTGGGCGGGCCCTCCTCGTAGGTCCCGTCGAGGCCCGCGGCGAGCCAGACGCCCCACCCCGCCTTGCGCATCAGAGCGGCCTCGACGAAGTCGTGCGAGAGGATGCGCCCCCCGAAGGGCTCGCTGCCCGGCAGTTCCGGCAGCGCACAGTGCTCGATGAAGGGCTGCACGCGGATCACCGCGTTGTGCCCCCAGTAGTTCCCATCGTGCTGCTGCCAGTAGTTCAGCCCCGCGAGGAACAGCCCGCCGTACAACCGGCTCGCGAACGCCTGCATCCGCGCGAACGGGGTCTCCCCGTTGATCAGCCGCGGCGCGGTCTGGATGATCCCGACCTGCGGGTGCTGTTCCATCAGCGCCACCAACTGGACCAGCGCGCGGCCGGTCATGATCGAGTCCGCGTCGAGGACGATCATATAGCGGTAGCGTCCGCCCCACCGGCGCAGGAAGTCGCCGAGGTTGCCGGCCTTCTTGTTCGTGGAGTGCCGGCGCTTGCGGTAGAAAATGCGGCCGAAGCCGTCGACCTGTTTGCACAGCTCCAGCCACGCCACCTCCTCCTGGATCCATTGGTTCGGCTGGCTGGAGTCGCTCAGCACGAAGAAGTCAAAGGGCTCGAGCCGGTGGGTCTCCTGCAGCGAGCGGTAGACGACGCGCAGGCCCTCGAACACCCGGCTCACGTCCTCGTTGCACACCGGCATCACGATGGCCGTCGAGGCCAGGGGCGCGTCGGGCGGCACCGCCGCCGCGTCGATGCGCGCCCGGTCCCCGCCGCGGTTCACGACGTACAGCCCGACCATCGCGGTGCAGAAGCCCGCGGCCACGTGGGCGAACAGGATCGTGAACACCGCGAGCAGCGCGACCTCGAGCGCCGTGATCCCGCCGCGCCAGAGGAGGTCCGCCAGGAACCAGGTCGCGACGCTGGTGAGCAGGAAAATGGCGGTAAAGAAGAGCGAGCGGCGCCGCATGAGCCGCCGGTCATCCATCCTGCCTGGCAGGTGCGGTTGCATCGAGGGTCAGCGGGTCAGCCGGAACAGCGCAGCCAGAACCCCCGTGAGGAGGGCCCAGAGGAAAAGCAGGCGAAGGACCGGCCACTTGCCGATGCGCTCGATGGTGTCGCCCGCGGCCTCGGGGATCGGGCCGAGGTCGATCGGGCGCGGCACCATGCTGGAGATCTTCAGGTCGGGCCCGGCCCGCAGCACGCCCGCGCGCATCTCCGCGCGGAACTCGTCCGGGATCTGCCCCGACTCAAGGAACGCGTAGGGCCAGCGGCCCGGCCCGTCGCTCAGCAGCAGCGCGACGCGCCCCTCGATCGTCCGGCGGTCGCCCGTGGCGCCGCTCTCCTCGAGCATCGCCGCGAACCACTCATCGATCTGCCGCTCGGTCTCCTCCGCCGCCAGGCGGGTCGGGCTGAGCGCCGGATCGGCCGCGTGGCGCACCGCCGCCCGCTGCAGGATCCGCAGGATCAGGCGGCTCTGGTGGAGCCGGTTGTGGATCCGGTGCGCGCGCAGGTAATCCTCCACGCGCACGTACGCCTCGTTCCACTCGGCCATCGAGCCCGTGGCCGGGCGGAAGACCATCGCCAGCTCGACGCGGTCGGCGGGGGAGGGAAAGGCGTTCATGGCTGCCAGAGGTGCGACCAGGTCTCGGACAGCGCCTCGCCGCCGCGGCGCAGGAAGCAGCGCAACTCCACCGGTCGCGGCTCCGCCGGCGGCCGCACGAGGAAAGCGACCCGCCAGCTGCCGTTGAACCGGTTGCGCTGCACGGTCACGTGGTGCGGGGCCGCCGTGGCGTCCACCGTGACGACCGCCTCGACCGGCGCGTCCGCGTCCAGCCCCGCGAGGGCTCCACCCGCGAAGTCCACCACGAAGCGCTCGAAGCCCGGCTCGTGCACGCCCGACTTGCCCCGCCGCGTCGCGACCACCCGGGCTCCGGGCGGCGCGATCCCGTCGATGAACCAGCGGAGGCGATACTCGAGGACAAAGGGGATCCCCGGCACCGGCGGGACTTCCGGCACCCAGAAGGCCACGACGTTGTCGTCGAACTCGGTGCGGGTGGGGATCTCGACCAGGCGCACGCCTCCCCTGCCCCAGCGCCCCGCGGGCTCGACCCAAAGCCCGGGCCGCAGGTGGTACGCGGCCTCGAGATCCTGGTAGTGCTCGAAATCGCGGTCCCGCTGCAGCAGGCCGAAGCCGCGCGGGTCCTCATCGGCGAAGGTCGCGACCGTGAGGCGCGCCGCGTTGGTGAGCGGCCGCCACAGCCATTCCCCCGAGCCCCGGTGCAGCAGTAGCCCGTCGGAATCGTGCACTTCCGGCCGGTAATCCTCCGCCGACGCGCCGTTGCCCTCCCCGCGCCAGAACATGCTCGTGAGCGGCGCGAGGCCGACCACCCCGGGCACCCGCCGGAAGTGCAGCTCCGCGGTCACGGTCACGACGGTCTCGGCCCCCGGCGTGATCCGGAAGCGGTAGGCGCCGGTGACGCTCTCCCCCTCGAGCAACGCCAGGACGGTGATCGCCCGGTCCGCCGCCGCGGGCCGCTCGAGCCAGAACTCGCTGAAGCGGGGGAACTCCTCTGGGCGGTCCGCCGCGGTGTCGAGGGCGACGCCGCGCGCGGAGAGGCCGTAGGCGGCTCCGGCCGGCAGGAAACGGAAGTAGCTCGCCCCGGCGAAGGAACCGATCTCCTGGAACGGCTCGCCGCGTCCGCCGAAGGGATGCATCAGCCGGAAGCCCGCGAACCCCAG
>SYDD01000281.1 GCA_005786775.1 Opitutaceae bacterium | reverse complement strand
GTGGCGCCGGTGTTGGTTGGGGTGCTCATCCGGGCGGTGGGCAGCGCGGGCAGCTTGGGTGATCTGGGGCGGCTGGGCTGGAAGTCGCTGCTCCTTTTCGAGCTCTTTACGACCTTGGCGTTGCTGCTGGGGTGGGGGGCGGCCCTCCTGTTCGAGCCGGGGCGGGGCGTGGCCTTGGCGTCCGCGGCCGCCCCAGCGGTAAATTCTTGGTCGTTGCGCGACTTGGTGGTGAACGCCTTCCCGACCAGCATCTTCGACGCGATGGCGCGGGGCGATGTGCTGCAGATCCTCGTCTTTTGCCTGCTGTTCGGCCTCGCGTGTTTGTCCGCGGGGGAGAAGGCGCGACCGGTACTGGATCTAGCGGAGGCGGTTGTGGCGGTGGCGTTCCGCTTCACGCACCTGGTGATGTTCCTCGCGCCAGCGGCGGTTTTCGCTGCCTTGGCGGGGACGGTTGCCGCGAGCGGAGCGGGAGTGTTGGCCGGCCTAGCGCGGTTCGTCGTCGTCTCGTGGGGAGCGGAGCTCCTATTTTTACTCGGGGGCTTCGGCGTGGCGCTCGTGGTGGGCGGAGTGCCCCTGCGGCGCTTTCTCGGGGCGGTGCGGGAGCCCTTCCTGATCGCCTTTGCCACCACCTCGAGCGCGGCCGCTTTGCCCCAGACTCTCGAGAACTTGGAACGCTTCGGCGTGCCGCGGCGCATCCTCGGGGTCGTGGCGCCGCTGAGCGTGAGCCTGAACCTCTGTGGCAGCACCCTGTTCCTCGGCCTCGCGACCCTCTTCATCGCGCAGGCGGCCGGCATCGCCCTGTCGCTGCAGCAGCAGCTGCTGATCCTCGTGACCCTGAAGCTGACCAGCAAGGGGGTGGCGGGGATCCCGCGGGCCAACCTCGTGGTCCTCGCGGCCCTCTTCCAGAGCTTCGGCCTGCCGCCCGAGGGGCTTGGGCTGCTGCTCGCGATCGATGCTTTCATTGATCCCATCCGGACCAGCGTGAACGTCATCGGCCACTGCACCGCCCCCGCGCTGGTCGCCCGCTGGGAGGGCTCCCGTTTCCAGGAAGCGGAACACCCGCCGGCTCCGCCCCCCCCGCCCGCCTAAAAGGCAACCGACGGGGTCAAGGCAACCGACGGGGTCAGGCCGTGAATCGCTAGAACAGCGTGGGCGCCCGGACCTGCTGTCGGCTGAAAACTAGCGATTCACGGCCTGACCCCGTGCCTGAGCCCGGGCTTGCCTTGACCGTGGCCTTCCCGCCCCCTGTGCCCACTGCCGGATGAGCCTGCTTCCCCTGTTTGACCTCTCCCTGCAAGGCCGCGCGGACGTCCGCGGCCTCGAATTCCTGCAGCCGGACGGTACCATCGCCACGCTGACCTTCGGCGAACTGGAGGCGCGCAGCAACCGCCTCGCCCACCTGCTGCGGGCACGGGGCCTCGGCTCCGGCGACCGCCTCGCCTTCTTCCTGCAGAATCGGCCCGAGGTGATCGACCTCTGGCTCGCCGCGGTGAAGCTCGGGCTGACGCTCGTGCCGGTGAACGTCCTCTACCGGGCGCGCGAACTGGCCCACATCGTCGCCGACTCCGCCCCCGCCGCTGTGGTGACCACGCCCGACCTCGCCGTCCACCTGCCCGCGGGGACGCCGGTCTGGGACGTCACCGCGCTGGCCGCCGCGGCCGCCGCCCACGAGGCGACCCGGATCGCGGTGCCCGCCGACGCCGACACCCCGATGGCCCTGATCTACACCTCGGGCACGACGGGCGCGGCCAAGGGGGCGGTGCTGACGCAGGGCAATTTCGCGACCAACGCCCTCACGCTGGTCACCGCCTGGCGGATCACCGCGGCGGACCGTTTCCTCTGCAGCCTGCCGCTGTTCCACGTCCACGGCCTCGCCAACGGCCTCCATTGCTGGCTGCTCAGCGGCTGCGTGCTGCGGTTGACAGAGCGCTTCGAGCACGCCCGGGCAGCCGCTTGGTTTGAGGAGTTTCGGCCCACGCTGTTCTTCGGGGTGCCGGCGATGTTCATCCGGCTGCTGGAACTGCCCGCGGAGCAGGCGCGCGTGTTTGGCGGACGGCTGCGGCTAGCCGTCTCCGGCTCGGCGCCCCTGCCGGCGGAGGTCCACGCGCGTTTTCGTGAACTCTACGGCTCCGTTATCCTCGAGCGCTACGGGATGACCGAGACGCTGATGAACGTGGGCAACCCGTACGAGGGCGAACGCCGGCCGGGGACGGTCGGGTTGCCGCTGGCGCACGTGGCGTTGCGGGTGTGCGACGAGGCGGGCGCGCCGGTGCCCACGGGCACCTCCGGCGAGGTGTGGGTGAAGGGCCCGAACGTCTGCGCCGGTTACTGGCGCCGGCCCGACGCGACCGCGGCCGCGTGGCGCGACGGCTGGTTCCGCACGGGGGACATCGGGGTACTCGCGCCGGACGGCTATCTGACCCTGCAGGGCCGGCGGAGCGACCTGATCATTTCCGGCGGCTTCAATATCTATCCGCGGGAAATGGAGGAACTGCTGCTGGAGCAGCCGGGCGTGCAGGAGGCTGCCGTGGTGGGCGCGCCGGACCCCGTGCGTGGCGAGGTGCCGGTGGCGTACGTGGTGGCCGGACCGGATTTCGATGAGGCGGCCGTCGCGGCGCGCCTGCGCGAGCAATTGGCCTCGTTCAAGCAGCCGCGGGCCTTCGTGCGGGTGCCGGCGCTGCCCCGGACCGCGCTGGGCAAGGTCCAGAAACACCTGCTGCCGCCCTGGCGGCCCTGAGCCCGATGAACCCCGCGACCCTCTCCCTGATCGCCCTCGTGGCGGTGATCGTCCTCAGCCTGACGTCGCGGATCAACATTGGCATCCTGGCGGTGGCGCTGGCGGTGCCGGTGGGGGTGGGGGCGGCGGGCTGGAAGCCGGAGGCGGTGCTGGCGCTGTTCCCCTCGAACCTCTTCCTGACCTTGGCGGGCGTGACCCTGCTCTTTGGGGTGGCGCAGACCAACGGGACCCTCGAGGCCCTGGCGCGGCGCGGCGTCCGGGCCTGCGGCGGGACGCCCGCCTTGCTGCCGCCCTTGTTCTTCCTGCTGGCGGGGGCGATCTCCGCGCTGGGCCCGGGGGCGCTGGCGGCGACGGCGCTCGTGGCCCCGCTGGCCCTCGCGGCCGGAGCCTCGGCGGGCGTGCCCCCGTTTCTGATGGCCCTGATGGTGGCCAATGGGGGCAACGCGGGGAACCTGTCCCCCTTCAGCGCCGTCGGCGTGATTGTCCACGCGAACATGGCCAAGGCGGGGGTGCCCGGGCACGAGGGCGCGGTGTTTTTGGCGAACTTCGCGGCCCACGTGCTGGTCACGGCGGGCGCCTGGCTGCTCTTCGGCGGGCCCGCGTCGGTCCGGCGGCCGCGCCTAGCGGAGGCGGTCGTGGCCCCCGTGGCCCTGACGGGCCGCCAGGGCTTCACCCTGGTGGTGCTGGGGCTGTGGGTGGTCGGCGTGGTCGGCCTGGGGTTCAATCCCGGCCTCTCGGCCTTCGCGGCGACGGCGGTGCTGGTCCTGGCGCGTTGCGGCGAGGACGGGCCGACGGTCGCCTCGGTGCCCTGGGGGGTGCTGCTGATGGTCTCGGGCGTGAGCGTGCTGGTCGGGGTGCTGGAGAAGACGGGCGGCCTCGACCTAGTATCGGGCCTGCTCGCGCGGCTGGCGACCCCGGGGACCGTGAACGGCGCGATGGCGTTCGTGACCGGGCTGATCTCGACCTACAGTTCGACCTCCGGTGTGGTCTATCCGGCGTTCCTGCCGATGGTGCCGGGCCTGGTGGCGCAACTTGGCGGCGGGGATCCGCTGCAGGTGGCCCTGAGCATCAACGTGGGCGCGGCGCTGGTGGATGTCTCCCCCCTTTCGACCATCGGGGCCCTGTGTGTCGCTGGGCTGCCGGCCGGCGGGGACGCGCGGCGGCTGTTCCGCCAGATGCTGTTCTGGGGGTTCTCGATGGTCCCGGTCGGCGCCCTGCTGTGCCAGTTCGGCGCCCGATGGTTTTTCTGATGCACCCGCCCCTCCGCCTCCTCCTCGCCCTGCTGGCCCTGCCGCTGGGCGCCGCCGCCCCCGACGAAGCCGCCAAGCGCTGGGAACAGTACGAGCCGTCCTTCCGCACCTTCGCGGAGCAGGACGCCGCGCGGCCCTTCGCGCCCGGGGGAATCCTGCTCGTGGGCAGCAGTATCTTCCGCCAGTGGACCACGGCGGAGGAGCAACTCGCGCCGCTGCCGGTGCGCAACCGCGCGTTCGGTGGGTCCCGCACCGGCGACCAGCTGGCGCGCTTCGAGCAGCTCATCCCCCGCTACGCGCCGCGCATCGTGGTTTACTATTGCGGGAGCAACGACCTGAAGGCGAAGGACGCGGATGCCCCGGACGTGATCTTCAGCCGCTTCCGGGAGTTTTCGGAGCGGGTGCGGGCGCGCTTCCCCGAGACCCATCTGGTGTACGTGACCGCGACGCGGAGCCCCGACCGGGTGCCGCTCTGGGAACAGGTGGACCATTACAACGCTCTGGCCCGCGCGTACTGCGCCGCGACCCCGCGCCGGCACTTCATCGATCTGAACCCGGTGCTGGTGGACGCGCAGGGCCATCCGCAGCTCGAGCTGTACCAGAAGGACAAGCTGCACTTCCACCCGCCGGCCTACGCCGAGTTCACGCGGGTGATCCGCCCCGTACTCGAGCGCCTCTGGGCCGCCGAGGCCCGGCGGTAGCCTTCAATCTTCGCCCCAGCCTCTCCGTTCGTTCCTGAGTAACCCCCCCCCAACTCAATGCGTTTGTCCCCCCGTCTCCTCCTCGGATTCGGCCTTCTGGCTTCCGTCGGCCGTTCCCTCGCCGCGGAGGACAAGACCGTGGTCCTCAATCCCTTCGTTGTCAGCACCGAGGTCAACAAGGGCTATTATGCCTCGGAGACGCTCTCGGGCACGCAGCTGAAATCCCAGGTGCGCGACCTGGCCAACCCGATCTCCATCCTCACCGAGGAGTTTATGCGCGACATCGGCGCGGTGAACTATGAGGAGGCGCTGGAATTCCTGCCCAGCACCCAGGCGTACAAGGGAGACACCGCCGATCCGGAGTCCGTCACCTCGCGCACCGGTACGCCCTTCACCGTGCGCGGGTTCCGCTCCTCGTCCCTGACGAACAATTTCTTCACCAGCCGGATCAAGGTGGACAATTTCAACACCGAGACGCTGACGCAGTCCCGGGGCCCCAATTCGCTGCTCTTCGGCCTGGGCTCGGTGGGCGGCGGGCTGGACGCCACCCCCAAGGCGGGGCGCTTCGATGCCGACAGCCACGCGCTGGAGCTCCGGTTCGACTCGGAGGGCTCGCGTCGGGCCAGCGTGGACCTCAACCGCATCCTCATCCCCCGCAAGGTGGCCCTCCGCTTCGCCGCCCTGACCCACGATCAACGCACCCCGCGGCAGTTCCAGTATATGCGGCGCAACTCCGCTTATCTGAACCTGACGCTGCAGCCGTTCAAGGGCGCGACGATCAACCTCAACGCGGAGACCGGCCGCATCGACGAGCTGCTCCCGCGTCCGTATCTGGCCTACGACAGCGTGTCCGCGTGGCTGAACGATCCCCGGACGCCGCTCCAGAAGGCCAACACGACCGACCGTGCCCTGGTCGAGTCCGGCACCACGGCCGCGCGCAACACGGCCCGGAATCTCATCACCGGCGTCTCCCAGGGGTTCTCGGTCACCAATCACCTGGTTTACGTGATGAACGCGCCGCAGCTGGGCGTGCAGAACTGGAATTACAAGTCCCGGGGCTCGGAAGCCTTCGTGAACGGCCTCACGCAGGCCCAGACCAGCATCTCGGGCGCGACCCGCGTGCCGGGGGTGGACTTCCCGCTGGATACCGTCGTGTCCGGGCCCTCGGACTATTTCGACACCACCTACGACAAGTTCTCGGCGTCGTGGCAGCAGCAGATCCTGGCCAAGACCTTCTTTGAGCTGGCGGGCGCCCACGAGGAATCGAAGAACGAGGATTGGCAGCCCGTGCAGCGGGGTGACTACGAGGTCTTCATCGACAACAACTATTACCTGCCCACGCAGCTCGCGGCGAACAACCCCGACCCCTCGAAGCCGCTCAACCCCTACTTCGGCACTCCCTACATCGAGTCCAACCCCACGCTGCAGAACCGCAGCACCACGCTGCAGCAGTACCGGGCGACGCTGACCCGGCAGTTCGACCTGAGCCGGTTCGAGCCGCTCAAGGGCTTCGACCTCGGCCAATTCACGGCGGTGGCGTTCCACTACTACCGGCACGTGGACAGCTATTTCCAGCAGCCGGAGGAAATGACGACCACCTCCGTGCTGGCGTCCGGACTCCTTTCCGACACCCAGAACCAGATCCGCCGGCGCTACTACCTCACGCCGGGCCAGCCGGTGTCGTTCCCGGCCTTCACCCCGGGCCAGGCCGCGATCAGCCAGACGGGCAATCCGGCGGTGCCCGGCAGCATCGTCCCGACCGTCCGGTCCGCGTTCCTGCATCGTCTGAATCCCGTCTATGCCCCTGAGACCACCAAGTCGTACGCCGCCATCGGCCAGTGGGAGCTGTTCTCCCGCCGGCTGATCCTCACCGGCGGCATCCGCCGGGATGACCTCAGCTCCCGGAACTTCGTCTTCGCGCAGGATCCGGTCACCCGGCTGTTCCTTGGCCGGGGCCAGGGCGCGTTCGCCCCGGCGACCACGTCCTCGGTCACCAATACCAACTATGGCGCGGTGGTCCGGGTGACGCGGTGGCTGGACGCCTTTGCCAATACCGCGACCAACACGGTGGGCGCCGGGGGCACCAATTACGACGTCTACAACCGGACCCTGCCGAACCAGGAGGGCACCGGTTACGATCTCGGCCTGCGCGGGTTTTTCTTTTCCGACCGCGTGATCCTGAAGCTCAACTACTTCAGCAACGAGCTGACCAACCGGATTTCCAACCCGCTGCGCGACGGGGCGATCGGGATCGAGATGGCGCGGCAGAACGGCTACGTGGAGCGCTTCCTCGAGGGGATGGTCCTGAACGGGTTTGGCAGCAAGGTCTCCGGGTCGCCGCGCTTCGCGAACTACTCGGGCAACGGCCTCTGGACGGACGTCGAGTCGGACCTCACCGAAGGCTACGAGATCGAGGCGACGCTCAATCCCACGCGGCAGCTCCGGGTGATGGTCAACGTGTCCTACAACGATTCCAAGCTGAACGAGACCTACAAGTTCACCCGCCCGTGGTATGAGCAGTTCGTGAAGCCGGTGCGGGATGACGCGGCGGTCCGCGCGGCCATCGCCAACCCTGCCTTCAATGCGACCCGGACGATTGGGGACTACATCACGGGCATCGAGCGCCGCCTGAATTACCACGAGGCCCAGGTCGGGGGCGCTCGCCTGCGCGGCAACCACTGGCTGGTCAACGTGGTCGGGAGCTACGCCTTCGATGAGGGCCCGCTGAAGGGCACGCGCGTCGGGGGCAGCGCACGCTGGCGTGACGCCCCGTCGATCGGCTACCCCGAAAAGAGCGGGACCTTTGATGTCGCGAACGCCTTCCGTGGCGCGGAGTCCCTCGTGACCGATGCCTTCGTGAGCTACGCGTGGCGCCAGCG
>SYDD01000280.1 GCA_005786775.1 Opitutaceae bacterium | reverse complement strand
CGGCGTGCGGTTGATCTCGTCGGCCAGGACCAGGTGCGCGAAGACGGGCCCGCGCACGAAGGTGAGGCGCCGCCCGCCCGCGCCGTCGTCCTGCAGGATCTCGGTACCGGTGATGTCCGCCGGCATTAGGTCCGGGGTGAACTGGATGCGCGCGAAGCGCAGGTGGAAGACCTGGGCAATCGACTTGACGAGGAGGGTCTTGGCGAGGCCGGGAGCGCCAGTGATGAGGCAGTGTCCACCAGCGACGAGCGCGAGGAGGATCTGTTCAATGACCTCGCGCTGGCCGACGATCGCCTTGGCGAGTTCAGCCTCAATGCGGCCCCGGCCAGCCAGCAGGCGTTCGGCGATTTCCCGCTCGGAGACGGGTGCCGCGACGGGAGGGGGAGCGGAGGGGGCGGTTTCAGCGGGGATGCTCATGAGGGAGAGAGGGACGCGTGTTCAGTGCGTCATCAGGTAGAAGATCAGATTGATGCCGAGAGGATAGGAGATCTTTTCCGAGAACGTCGCGAAGTACTCGGCGTTCTCGCCCTCGCGCTCCCAGCCGTCGCTGAGGTCACTGTTGTGGAAGGCGATCACCATGATGCGGCCGCGGTCGTCGAGCAGGGCGCGCACGGAAAGCTTCTCCGAGTCGGGCCCGCGGTCGATCTGCAGCGGCGCGGAGGGGTCGGCGGGGTTCCGCGCGCGGTTCCAGAACTGCATCGTCGGCACCTGCAGCGCCTGGAGCGGGCCCTTCAGGTCATAGACGCAGTGGAAGAGCGGGTGCTCCATGCCGAGCTCGGTCCAGTTGCGCTCCGGCAGGATACGGCGCATCTGCGCCGCGAGGCCGTTCCACTCGATGGAGTTCCAGAAGTCGATGATCGCGATCGCGCCCCCCGCGAGCAGGTACTTGCGTAGGCTAGCCACCTCCGCGTCGCTGAGGATCGAGTACCCCGGGTGCGTGAGGTAAAGAAAAGGGTAATCGTGCAGCTCTGGCTCCGTCAGGCGCAGGACGCGTCCGTCGGGGTCTGCGCGCAGCGCAGTAAGCTGCTGCAAGCGGAAGGACAGGTTGAGGTCAGCGTCCGGGAAATCCACCCACCACCCGATGCTGCGGCCGCGATGGAAGACCGGGGAGGGCGCGGTGGTCGGCCCGGCCTTAAACACGCCCCGGGCGAAGGTGAAGACGTCCTTCTCGAAGCCGGCTGGGTTACTCCACTCCGGAGTGCCGGTACTGTGCGAGTCAACCTCCCGGGCGGTGCGCACGGAATTTTCGTCGATCATCCCGCTGCCCTCGGTGCGCACCCAGGAGGAGCCGGCGTCGGACTCGTTGCCCCAGCGCGGCGCGCGGACGGGACCGCGGCCGCTGGGCGCCGGCTGCGCCATCACCGCGGAGACGCGAGTCGGAATCGGCGCGGCGACCGGGCTGATTCCGCCCGGCGGGCACGAACCGCCCGCGGGGCCCCGCCCGGCCCCGGTGAGCGCCAGCGCGCCGCCGAGGAGGGCGAGCGCGGCGAGGGCGCGGCGGACCGGCGGGAGGGCGGGGACAGGGGCGGCCATCGGCTCAGTGGGTCATCGCGTAGAACACGACGTTGATGCCGAGCGGGTACGCGACCCGCTCGGAGAAGTTCTTGAAATAATACTCGTATTCGCCCTCGCGCTCCCAGCCGTCGCCATTGTCCGTGTTGTGGGCCGCGAACACCATCATCCGGCCCTTGTCGTCGTGGATCGCGCGGTGGTGGACCGTGCGTGAGTCCCCGTCGTGCTGCTCCCAGGTTATGCCGGTGTACTGGCTCTCCTCCCCGGTGCGGACATTGGGGACCTGGCCCTTGGCCTTAATCTGGAAGACGCAGCTGTAGATAGGGTGATCCAGTGGCAGCTCGGCGAAGGTGCGCTCGGGGAAGACGCGGCGCATCTCGCGCTCGACGTTCTCCCACGCGGATTCACCCCAGAAGTCGTCGAACATGAGGAAGCCGCCATTGAGGAGAAACTTTCGCAGAGCGGCGACCTCTTCGTCGGTAAAGCGAAGCGCCCCTGGCTCGACGATGTAGATCCAGGGGTGCGACGCGAGTTCGGGGTCGGTCAGCTCGAGGATGCGGCCGTCCGGGCTGCACTTGAGCGAGGTCATCTGCTGCAGCCGGTAGGACAGGTTCAGGTCGCTGTCTGGCAGGTCGGTGGCCCAGCCACCGCCGCGGCGCCCGTACCCGGATCGGCTGCTACCGTAGCGGACGCGGGTAAAAGTGAACACGTCCGTCTCGAAGCCGCGGGGGTTTTCCCAGACGGGCGTGCCCGTACTGTGCGAGGGAATTTCGCGAGCGGTCCGGACGTCGGCCCGCGAGCCGCCCTCGCTCCAGAAGCCGCCGCGGCCAGGAAAGCGCTGGGCAAGCAGCAGTCCGGCGAGGCCGAGTCCAGCGCAGCTCAGGAGCCAGCGGCGAGCGCGGGTCATGGCGCGAGCCCTCCGGCGGGCGCGGGACCCAGTTCCCGGAGCAAGCTGAGGGCAGCGCGGAAGCGGGGGGTTTCCTCCAGCGCGAGCAGCACGTGTCGGCGCGCCTCCGTGCGTTCGCCCCGGCGTAGGAGCACCCGTGCGAGTTCGTGGTGGAGTTCGGCGCGTTCGGGCACGTCAAGCTGGAGCAACGTGCGCCACGCCACCACTGCCGCCGATTCATCACCCATCGCCGCCGCCGCACGCGCGAGCTGCCGGTAAGGGCCGGGCACTAGGGGGTTCACCGCCAGGCTGCGCTCGGCATTCTCCCGCACCTCGGCCCAAGCGCCGTCCGCCGCGGCCAGTTCCATCAGCCGTTGGTAGGCCTCGACCGCCTCGTCGTCCGTGGCCACCCAACGGCGAAGAGCCTCCCGTTCGCCTGCGGTGTCGCCGAGGGACCGCAGCGCCGCGGCGAGCGGCCGGTGCGCAGCGTCTTCGCCCTTCTGGTGTGGGTACAACTCGACCAGCCGCCGCAGCGGCACCACGGCCCCGGCCCAGTCCTGCGCGGCCGCAAGGCGCTGCGCCTTGGCCCGGAGCACCCAGTAATTGTCCGGCTGGCGGCGCTCCCAGGCGGCAAACTCCGTCGCACCCTCCTCGAGGAAAACCGCCGCCTCGGGCCGCTCCCAACCTAGGCCGGGAGCGAGCCGCTCGGCCTGCTCCCGCGCGTAGGCGGCGAAGGCCGGCTCCAGCTGCTCCAGTGGCACGGTGCGGCGAGCGAGGGCCGCGTTGATCTCCACGCCGTCCCGCAGGTCCTGCAGAATCGCGCGCAGCGCGTCGAGGCCGTGGCGGGCGACGAGGTATTCCACCACCAGAGAGGACTGCAGGTAGGCGAACTGGAGGTGCCGGGACGACTTGGGCGCGAGGAAGGCGGCGCTCAGGCGCCCCACGGGCACAAGGTCGTCGCCCAGGATCATCTCGCGGTACGCGGGGTTGATCCGCTGCCCCCACGCAGGGTTCGCCTGGCGCTCCTCGTAAACCGAGATCCCCTCGCTCAGCCAGCGCGGCATCCGGTTACGGGTCAGCTGCAGGGTGACCACGTGGCAGAACTCGTGCCAGAGGACGGCCTCCCAGTTCGTCGGCGAGGTGCTGCTAGCAGGGCTGTTGGCGGTGACGACTCGGCCGAAGCACACCCCGAGGAAGCCCGCCACATCCGGCAGGCCGAAGGTGCGGACCGCGAAGTCGCGCGGGTCCGCGAAGATCTCAATGTGCGTCGGCCGCTGCAGTTCCGCGCCATACTTGGCTGCAAGGGTGTCGTGCGCCCGCCGCAGCAAAGCGACTACCCGCGGGCCGTAAACGGCAACCTCCGGCGCGGCCATCCGCACCACGAAGTCCTCGTTCGCGAGGGTGGCGTACTTGTCCATCGTGTCACGGAGCGTGACCAAATTGAAGGCCTCCACGTCGTACTGGTCCCGTTCGTGGACGGCCTGCGCGAGGGCCCAACCCTCGGCGTGCTCGCCGAGGCGGAGGAGGTCGCTGGCGAGGCGCGCTTTGGCCGGCAGGTACTGGGGGTCGGAGGCGAGGGCTTTCCGTTGGTAGGCGGCGCCCTCGGCGAAACGGTACTTGGCCGATAGTTCCTCGCCGATGAGCGAGTCAACCCGCGGATTACCCGGCCAGGCGGAAAGGGCCTTGGACCGCGCGAACTGCTCGGCCACGGGATCGTGGCGCAGGTGGGCGAGCACCGCGCGGTAGGCCCACGCCTCCGGGTGCCCCGGGTGGATGTCGAGCACGGCAGCGATGCCCTGCTCAGCCTCGGCGTAGGCCTCGGCGGAAAGGTGGTTATCCACGGTGTGGAGCAGCGCAGGCACGTGGCGCGGATTACGCTCGAGGGCGGCGGCGAGGGCGGCCTGCGCCACCTTTCGGTCGCTCTCGGCGTAGGCCCGCGCGCGACCAGCGAGGAGGTCCGCGTCGCCCGGCAGCTGCTTAATGCCTTCCTCAAAGGCACGGGCCGCGAGGGCGTAGTCGTGCTTCTCGAGCGCGAGCTCGCCGCGGGCAAGGTAGACGTCGCGGAGCCGAGGGTCGGCCTTCTGGGCGGTGGCGTAGATTTTTTCGAGGACTTCCTTGGGATCGGCACCCAGCAGCAGGGCGGCGCGGCCGAAGACCACGAGGTCTGGCGGCGAACGGTACATCCACGGGCTATTGCGGACCGCTTGGCGCACCTCTTCGAGGCGGACTTGGGCCTCCTCGGGTCGGCCATTGGCGAAGGCGACGTCACGGCCGAGCCAGCGGAGCCGCAGGCTGCGGGCATCGCGCCCGAGCGCCTCCTGCAGCGCCGCGTCGGCCTCGGCTACCCGGCCGGTGGTCAACAGCGCGCGGATCAGCAACAGAGACCATTCGGTGTTACCGGCGCCGGTGCGCAATTCGGCCTGGGCGGCGCGGATGACCTCGGCGTAGCCGCCGCCCAAGAGTCGCTCCCGGGCGCCAACCAGATCAGCGCCACGCGCACCCCCGAGGAACGCCGCCAGCCCGAGCGCCAGACTCGCCCACCGAAGGAAAGCCGGCCGGGCCGGGGCGGGAAGGACGGGAGGGTGGCGCATCACGGAGGGAATTCGAGGCGGCGACTTCGGGGCAAGACGCGCGCCGCCGCCAAGAGTGATGGGGCCGACGGGGGATTTCTCAAGCCCCGCGGCGCAACTTTCTCCCACGGCGAGCCAACGGCAGCCGTCCCTTGACACGGCCTGCGCCCGCGCTCGAAAGTCCGACCCGTGAGCCGTCCTTCCCCGCGCGAACAATTCCGGGCCTTCCTCGCCAAGCGGGGCCTGCGCGCAACCAACCAACGGCTCGCGATCCTCGACGCTGCCCTCGCCCAGCGGGAACACTTCACCGCCGAGCAGCTCCTCGAGTACGCACGCGACATCGACGACTCAGTCTCGCGCGCCACCGTTTACCGCACCCTGCCCATTCTCACGGAGTGCGGGCTCTTGCGCGAGGTAGACATCGGCAGCGGTGAGAAATTCTACCGCACCCACCGCGAGGGGGATGACACCCAGGTGGCGCAGGTCGTGTGTGTCGACTGCGACCGGATCTTCGAGATCAGCGCCCCATTCATGTCCTGGTATGGCAACACCGTGTCGTCGAAGCTCGGCCTCACCCCGGTGAACCAGCGGCTGCAAGTGAGCGCCCGCTGCGACGCCCTGCGCGACACCGGCCAGTGTGCCCGCCGCGGCCGCCCCTAAAGCCCAATGAAACGCCCGCCCGCCGACCCCGAGTTCGAGGTCCGTTTCTTTGAGTCTATTCTCCGCCGCGAGCCTAGTTACGGGCGGGTGGTGGAGATCCTCGGCGCGCTGTACACGCGCCTGGGGCGCGTCCCGGACGGGCTACGGATGGACCGCCGCATGGTGCGGCTCGAGCCAGACAACGCCACCGCGCACTACAATCTCGCCTGCAGCCTCGCGCTGACGCGGCGGCGCGCAGACGCGCTTCGCGAGCTCCGGCGCGCGCTCGCCCTCGGGTACGACGACTTCCGATGGATGCAGCAGGACCCAGACCTCGCCTTCCTACGCAACGACCCGGAATTCCGCGCCCTCTTCCCCGCGGTCGGGAAATCGAGCTAACGGCCGCTCAGCCGAGCAGCGCGCCGTAAGCGGCCGCGTCGAGCAATGCCCCCGCAGCGGCGGGCTCCGACGGCTTAAGGCGCAGCATCCAACCCGCGCCGTAGGGCTCGCGATTCACCGTTTCAGGCGCGCCGTCGAGCGCGGGGTTGATCGCGACGACGGTTCCGGCCACCGGCGCGTAAAGGTCGCTCGCGGCCTTGACCGACTCCACCACCCCGAAGACGGCGCCGGCGGCGAGGACCGCGCCGACCTTGGGCGACTGGACGTAGGTAATGTCCCCAAGCGAATTCTGCGCGTAGTCCGTGATGCCGATGGTGACGGTGCCATCAGCCTCGGTGCGGACCCACTCGTGGGATTTGGCGTAGCGGAGATCGGCGGGGACGGAGCTCATAGAGAAGGAAATTAGACGCGGCCCAGCGGGACAAACGGCGGGCGGACCAGTTGCAACGCCACGGCGGCGCCGCGCACGTCAACCATCAGCGAGGCCGTCGCGGCCGCGGTCTCGACCAAGGCGGATCCGATCGCCTCCTGCAGGATCGGAGAGAGCGTCCCGGAAAGCACCTGACCGACCACGGCGCCGGACGCGTTTCGAACCGGGGACTCCGGGCGCAGGATGCGCCGGTCGCCGGTCCGGAAATAGACCACCCGGCGCGGAGACCCGCCGCGTTTCTCGGCTGCCAAGGCATCGCGCCCGAGGAAGTCGCCGCCCTTGTCCAGCTTCACCGTCCAACCGAGGCCGGCCGCCAGCGGGGAGATCGTGGGGCTCAGCTCGTGCCCGTAGAGCGGATAACCCGCCTCGAGGCGAAGGCTATCCCGCGCGCCGAGGCCCGCGAGTTCGAGCCCATGGGACGCGCCGGCGGCCAGCAGCGCCTCCGCGAGGCGCACCGCGTGACCTGCCGCGTGGTACAGTTCGAAACCGTCTTCGCCCGTGTACCCGGTGCGACTGAGCACGCAGGGCATGCCGGCTACCTCACCCGTCGCGAAATGGTAATAGCCGATCCCCGCGAGGTTGGTCGCCGTGAGGCCCTGTAGGATCGCGACCGCGCATGGCCCCTGCAGGGCGAGTAGCGCCGTCTCGGCGGAGCGGTCCGAAACCGTCACGTCGTGGCCAGCGGCCTGGGTCCGGATCCACTCCAGGTCGCGCGCGAGGTTGCCGGCGTTGACGCACAGGAAGAAATCATCCGCGGCCCGCTGGTAGACGAGCAGGTCGTCGACCACGCCGCCGTCCGGGTAGCACATCGGGCTGTAGAGCACGCGGCCAGGGAAGAGGCGGGCGACGTCGTTCGTGACGAGCCGGTTAAGGAAGGCGGCGGCCCCGGGTCCCCGCACGTCGAACTCCCCCATATGGCTGACGTCGAAGAGGCCCGCGGCGCGGCGCACCGCGCGGTGCTCCTCGAGGATGCTGCGGTACTGCACGGGCATTTCCCAGCCGGCGAAGTCGACGAGGCGGGCCCCGCGCGCGGCGTGGAAGTCACGCAGGGGGGTCCGTTGCAGCTGGGTCATCTGCGGCCACGTTGCCGGCGCCGGGCCGCGGGCGGCAAGGCCTAAGTCGGCGGCCGGGGTGCCCGTCGGAAATCTTCGCGCGCGGCTTGGTCCGGCTTGCCTTTCCGCGGGCAGGTCGTGCACAACCGTTCCCCGTCGTCGCCTCCGGCAGCCCCTCCCCTTCCCCTCCATCCCCTTTACCCATGAGCGCCCATAACGCCCCGTCGTCCGAAACCAACCGTCCCGAATACACCGCCGCCTTCCTGGTCCTCCGCCTCTGGCTGGGCCTGCGGACCCTCTTCGCGGGCCTCGAGAAATTTGAGAGCGGGGGCTCGTTCTCCTTCGAGAACTACTACAAGAACATGGGCCGGATGGCCGGCGGCATCTCGGGCGCGTCGATCCTCCCCCTCTGGGCGACCAAGACCTTCGCCTTCTTCTTGGGCTACCTGCTGATCGCTTTCGGCCTGAGCCTGCTGGTCGGTTTCAAGACCCGTTGCACCCTGTTCTTCACCGGCCTGCTCTACACGGGTCTCTCCTTCGGCCTGATGGCCGTGCAGGAAGGCGAGGGCGTAGCCTGGCTGGGCGTACACGTCGCGCTGGTCGCCTTCGCCCTCGTGTTGGTCCGGCACAACCGGTTTGCGCTTTCGTCCGAGCAGGGTAACTGACCGCCAAAACCTGATCCCATGGCCGACCTGATCCCCTTCACCCGCCGCAGCTTCCTCAGCACCAGCGCCAAGCTCGGTGCGGTGGCCGCGGCCGCCCCCTACATCTCCCGGGCCGCGGAGGTGGGCGCCAAAGGCGCTGACACGCTCAACGTGGCCATCATCGGTTGCGGCGAGGAAGGCCGCATCCTCGCCAACGCCGCCATGCCCATTCCGGGCATCCGCTTCGCCGCAGTGTGCGACATCTGGCCTTACAACCTGACGCGGACCGAGCGCCTGCTGAAGAAGTTCAACCACCCGGCGCAGCCCTTCGAGGACTACAAGGACCTCCTCGCCAACACGAAGGACCTCGACGCGGTACTCATCGCGACGCCGGACTTCATGCACGCCGAGCAGACGGTCGCCGCCCTCAAGGCAGGCAAGCACGTCTACTGCGAGAAGCTGATGTCCAACACCGTCGAGGGCGCGCGCTCGATGGTACTCGCAGCCCGCGAGACCAAAAAGTTGATGCAGGTGGGCCACCAGCGCCGGAGCAACCCCCGTTACCAGCACGCCCGGCAGAAGATCGTCCGGGAGGGCAAACTTCTCGGCCGGATCACCAACATCAGTGGCCAGTGGCACCGCGCCGTCTCCGACGATTACGGGTACCCGAACGGCCAGGCCATCCCGGAGGCGAAGCTGCAGAAGTACGGCTACGCCAACATGCACGAGTTCCGCAACTGGCGCTGGTTCCGCAAGTACGCCGGCGGCCCGGTCTCCGACCTCGGCGCGCACCAGATCGACATCTACAACTGGATCCTCGGGGCCAACCCGCGCTCCTGCGTCGCCTCCGGCGGCGTCGATTACTATAAGAACCACGAGTGGTACGATAACGCGTACATCATCTTCGAGTACCCGACCAAGGATGGCCTCGTGCGGGCCCAGTACCAGGTGCTCACGACCACCAGCGCCGGCGGCGGCTACCACGAGTACTTCATGGGGGACGAGGGCGCACTCAAGATGTCCGAGAACCCGCGCTTCACCAAGCTGTACCGCGAGGCCCGTGCCCCCGAGTGGGAGCAGTACGTGGCCAAGGGGTACATCCTGAAACCCGAGACCGGCGAGGGCGCCGCCGCCCCGGTCAAGCCCTGGGAGAAGCCCGGCGTCAAGAAGCTCGGTGGCCCCGCGCCCCGCGGCGCCACCGTCGACGTCCGCGAGACCGCCCAGCTCTCCGCCTGGGACATCCCGGTCACCCTCGACAAGGCGATCCACCAGCCGCACCTGGAGAACTTCTTCGACGCGATCCGCAAGGGCACTCCGCTGAATTGCCCGCCGGACGAGGCCTTCGCCTCGGCGGTGACCGTCCTGAAAGTCAACGAGGCCATCGCGGCGAAGAAAGAACTAACCTTCGCGCCACAGGATTTCATCGCCTAAGGCTTCCCACTCGCACCCCCGCGGTCCCGCGACCCCGGGGGTGTTTTTTCCCGTAGCCAACTCCCCCGCACCGCGTCTTTTCTCCCATCGTTCCCATGAACTCCCGCCACCTCCCCCTCCTCCTCTCCGCCCTGCTCGGTGCGACCGCCTTTGCCGGCGCCCCCGGCAAGGTGCCCCTCGCCGTCGAGTACCCGAAGCCGCTCTTCGCGGGCACACCCCGCCCGATTTCGCTCTCGAACCTCGAGCCCGCCGGCGCCAAGCGCCCGGACATCATGGTCTCGGCCGAGTCGAAGCTGCTGTCTCGCGGCAAGAAGGTTACCAGCAGCGACTCCCTCCCCGTGATCGGCGAGTTGTCATTCATCACCGACGGAGACAAGACCGGCATCGACGGCGCTTACGTGGAGCTCGGGCCCAACACGCAATGGGTGCAAGTCGACCTCGGCGCCTCCGCGAAGATCGACGCGGTCGCGATGTGGCACTTCCACTCGCAGGCCCGCGTCTACCACGACGTCGTGGTCCAGATCTCCGATGACCCGGAGTTCAAGAAGGGCGTCAAGACCATCTTCAACAACGACGACGACAACTCGTCCAAGCTCGGCAAGGGCAGCGACAAGTCCTACGTGGAGACTAACCACGGCCGTGTGCTGCCGGCCGACGGCGCTTCCGGCCGCTACGTCCGCCTCTATAGCAACGGCAACACCTCCGACGAACTGAACCACTACTGCGAGATCGAGGTGTTCGGCGTCGCCAAGTAAACGCCGCGTTCCCCTTCCGGCCGGCCGCCCCGCGCGGCTGGCCTTTTTTGTGCCCGGCGGGCGGCGGGTTGGTACTGACAAGTCCCCCGCCGTCGCCCACCGATGGGGCGTGCCCCCCGCCCTCCTGCGCTGCCTCCCGCTGGCCCTGCTGGCCGCCGTCGCGCTCTGGCTTCGCACGCACGACCTCGCCCGCCGGCCAATGCACGCGGACGAGGCCAACCAGGGCGTCAAGACAGGCGAATTGGTGGAGGCGGGCCGCTACGCGTTCGACCCGCGCGACCACCACGGGCCGACCCTCTACTACCTCGGCGCCGCTGTCGCGACGGTCCGCGGGCAGGCCAGCCTCGCCGCCCTCGACGAGACCACCCTCCGCCTCGTCCCCGCAGTCGCCGGCGCGCTGGCCGTGCCCCTGCTCGTCATCCTGGCCCGCCGGCGCGAGTCCGGCGGGCCCGGGCTCAGCGGTCCGGCCGCGCTCGCCGCGGGGACCTTCCTCGCCCTCGCCCCACCCGCGGTCTACTACAGCCGCTACTTCATCCAAGAAACCCTGCTCGCGACTGCCACGCTGGCCGTCGCCGTCGCCCTGCGGTGCTGGTGGCACTCCGGGCTCACCCGTTGGGCGGTAGTTGCGGGCGCGGGCGTGGGTTTCATGCAGGCGACCAAGGCCAGCACACCGCTCTTCCTCGGGATGGCGGCGATCGCCTGGCTGCTGACCCGCGCCGCCGCCCGCCCCGCTAGCGCGCGGCCGGGACGCGACCTGCTCGCCGGACTCGGCGCCGCCGCCCTCACCGCTGCCCTTCTTTACTCCTCGTTCGGCGCCCACTGGGCGGGACTGCGCGACGCGCTGTCCGTTTATCTGCACGCCCTGCTCCGCTTCGGCGCCGAGGCGCCGCCGACCGGGCACGAGAAGTCGTGGCACTATTATCTCCAACTGCTCGGTTGGAGTCGCTCCGGCGGCCTGCTTTGGCATCAGGCCGCCCTGTCCGCGCTCGCCCTGGCCGGCCTAGCGGTGGCCGCCCGACGCCGCGATCCGCTCCTGCGGGGCTGTGCCGTCTACGGCGTGTTCATCCTCGCCGCCTTGTCGGCCTTCCCGTACAAGACCCCCTGGCACGCGGTTCACTTCGTGCCGCCGGCGGCCCTGCTCGCCGGCGCGGCCCTGGACGCCCTCGCCCGCCGCCGCTCCGGCCCAGCGCTCGCGGCGGCCATCGCGGTGCTGGCCGTGTTTTCCCTCGGGCAGCAAACGCGCCTAACCTCTTTTCTCCGTCCCGCCGACGGCCGCAATCCCTGGGCCTACGTGCACTCCTCCAGCGACGTCCTGAAGATCCGGCCGCTGGCCGAGGCAGCCCGCGCGGCTCGGCCCGGCGAACCAATCCGCGTCATCAGCGAGGAATACTGGCCCCTACCGTGGTATCTCCGCGGGCTGCCGGACGTGGGCTACTGGACCGAGGCCCCGGCCGACTGCGGCGGCGCGCTCGTCATCGCCTCGGTGGCGCAGGCGGACACCGTCCGGGCTCGGCTGGGGCGTCCGGCCCGCGAGTCCTTCGTCGGTTTGCGTCCGGGATTCCTTTGCGTGGTGTTCTCGCCCGAGCCGTGAAACCCGTCGTCTCCCTGGTCATCCCCCTCTATAACGAGGAGGGAAATATCCTGCCGCTAGCGGAGACTGCTGCGACGGTGCTGGCGGGGCTCGGGCGGCCGCATGAGATCATTCTGGTCGACGACGGCAGCACGGACGGCACGGCGGCCGAGATCGCGGCCGCGGCGGGGCGCTGGCCCGCCGTTCGCGCCCTGCCGCTGCGGCCCAACCGCGGCCAGGCCGAGGCGCTCCTCGCGGGCCTGCGGGCCGCTGAGGGCGAGTTCCTCGCGATGATGGATGGCGACGGCCAGAACGACCCCCGCGACCTGCCGGCGCTGCTCGCGCTGGTGGAAGGCGGCGCGGTCGATCTTGCCTGCGGCTGGCGCACCGACCGGCACGACACCCGCCTGCGCCGGCTGATGTCCCGCGTGGCCAATGCCGTCCGTGGGCGGCTGCTCCGTGACGGGGTGCACGACTCGGGCTGCCAGCTCCGAGTGATGCGGCGCGAGGTGCTCGCGGCCCTGCGGCCGATGGAGCTAATGCAGAGTTTCGTGCCCGCGCTCGCCGCGGGGGCCGGGTTCCGCGTCGGGGAACGGCCGGTGCGCCACCACGCGCGGACCCGCGGCGAATCCAAGTACGGACTCGGCCGGCTCTGGTTGCGACCGGCCCTCGCGATGGTCGGGCTCTGGTGGCGCCAGCGCCGCTCCGGCCGCCGATGAACGCGCCACGGTTTCAGCACGAGGCCATGGCCACGTTCTGGGAGCTGACGCTGCCGAGCGCGGAGCCGGCCTACGCCCGGCAGGCCGCCCAGGCCGCCTTCCGCGAGCTCGACCGGCTGGAGGGCGAACTGAGCCGTTTCATCGAGCACAGCGTAATCTCCCGCGCCAATCGGCTGCCGCCCGGCGGCGCCCTGACGCTCCCGCCCGACACCCTCGCCTGCCTGCTGCTCGCCGCGGAGGTCAGCGTCGCGACCGGCCGGGCGTTCGACCCTGCGTTCCGTTCCCTGCGCCCCCCAGACCTGCCGCCGGATCTGCCGCCTTACTTTCTCGACCCCGAGACCCACCGGCTTACCTCACGCGCGGAACGCCTCGACCTCGACCTTGGCGCGGTGGGCAAGGGCTACGCGCTCGACTGTTTGGCTGACCTTTTGCGCGAGTGGGGTTTCACCGCGGCGCACCTCAACGCCGGCGGCAGCAGCGTCCTCGCGTTCGGCGACGATCCGGCGGCCGGGGGCGGGTGGGCGGCCGGGCTGGTGGATGGGGAGGGCAACCGCGTCGCGGTCACCCTGAGGGATGCCTCACTGAGCGGATCCGGCACGGACGAGCAGGGCGAGCACCTGATCGACCCGCGCACCGGCCGCGCGGCCGGGGCCCGGCCCCGGGCCTGGGCGCTCGCGCCCTCGGCCGCCCAGGCCGACGCGTTGTCCACCGCCTTCTTTGTGCTGGAGGAGCCGCGCATCCGCGAGGTGTGCGGCGCGCATCCCGGCATCGGCGCGGCCTGGCTTGAGGCGGATGGGACCCTGCGGGCCGCGGGTACACTTTCCGTCCTCGTAATCGCGGATCCGCGGACGCGAGCTTGAGTTCGCGAACCAGATCACCTGTGCTCCCGGCACCCCCGTGCCGACCCACCCCGTCGCCGTACTCCCGCGTATCGACTCGGGCAGCCAATGCCCCAGATTGCGCAAGATAGGAACGTCCTTGGGCGTTGCGTGGGGCTGCTTACGTCAAAAGACTACCGGAAGGAACCGATGAACCCCCACCCGTACGCGTTCCTCGCCCTCTTCGCGCTGGTGGCGCTCGCCGTGCCGCTCACGCTGCTCGGGGTGGCCCGCCTCTGGTTCCGCCGCTTCCAGCCGCCGCGGCCGGGCCCGTCGAAGAACGCCGTGTACGAGTGCGGCGTGGCGCCCACCGGTGACACCCGCATCCGCTTCCAGGCCCACTACTACCTCTACGCGATCCTCTTCCTCATCTTCGACGTGGAGGTGCTGTTCCTCCTGCCCTTCGCCGTCGCCTTCTCGGGCCTGCCCGCGGGGGCCCTGCTGGTGATGCTCGTGTTCGTGCTGCTGCTCGCCGAGGGCCTCGTCTGGGCCTGGCACCGGGGCCACCTGGAATGGACCTGAGATGAACCCCGCCGCCCCGATCCCGGACCCCACCCCGTCGCCGGCCGCGCCGGTGCCCGGGATCAGCGACGCCGAGCGCGCCGAGCTCCGCCGCCAGGGCATTTTGCTCACCAGCATCGAGGAACTCTACAACTGGGGCCGCAGCAACTCGGTGTGGCCGCTCCAATTCGGGCTGGCCTGCTGCGCGATCGAGATGATCGCCGCCTCAATGGCGCGCTTCGACATCGCCCGCTTCGGCTCGGAGGTGTTCCGCCCCTCGCCCCGGCAGGCCGACCTGCTGATCGTCTCGGGCACCGTCACCAAGAAGATGGCCCCGCAGGTGGTCCGCCTCTGGAACCAGATGCCCGAGCCGAAGTACTGCATCGCGATGGGCGCCTGCGCGATCTCCGGCGGGCCCTTCAAGCAGGGCTACAACGTGCTCAAGGGGATCGACCGCTTTCTCCCGGTCGACCTGTACATCCCCGGCTGCCCGCCGCGCCCCGAGGCCCTGCTCCACGGGCTGATGGAGTTGCAGGCCAAGATCCGCGCCCAACCCCTCACCGGACCCGCCGCTCCCCCGCACCTGCGGCCCGGCGCCGACGGCGGCGAGTGCGTGATCCCCGACTTCGGTCCCCACGATCTTCAGCCGCCCCACGACCCCGCCCGTTGGCAGCCGCCCCGGCTGATCCGAACGGAGTGACCGCGATGGAGACGATCGAGCAGCTCCACGCGCGCATCGCGGCCCGTTTTCCCGGCGTGGGCGCGACCGTGGTGCTCAATCCCGGACCCGCCGCGCAGCACTCCCTCCTCATTCCCGCCGCGGGAGCCCGCGCGATCGCGGAATTCCTGCGCGACGACCCGGAACTCCAGCTCGACACCTGCTCGAATGTGACCGGTATCGACTGGCCCGACCGCGAGGTCACTGAGACCGTCCGCCGGACCGTCACCGAACCGCCACCCGCGGACACCCCGGCGGGAACCGTGCCCGGCACCCGGGTCGTGGAGGAAAAGGTGCGGCGGGCCATGCCGGGACACCTCGAGGTCGTGTACCACCTCTATTCGGTCGCGCAGGGCCACGGGCCCGTGATCCTGCGCCTGCGCACGGAGGATCGCGGCGAGCGGGTGACCCTGCCGTCGCTCACGCCCGTGTGGCGCGCGTGCGAGTTCCAGGAGCGCGAGGTCTATGACCTGTTCGGTGTCGTGTTCTCGGGCCACCCGGACCTACGCCGCCTGCTGATGTGGGACGAGTTCCGCGACCATCCGATGCGCAAGGACTACGTCGAGCCCGACGACTACGAATGGGAGCCGACGCCCCACGACCGGGTCCTCACCCGGGCGCAGCGCCACTACCCCGCCCCGCCCGCCGGGTCCGGAGATTCCGCGACCCGATGAACCCGGCCCCGCCCCTCTCCCCGGCCGGCGCCTCGGTGCGCGCGGTCCAGGATCCCTTCCACGGGGACCTGCTCGAGGTCTCGATGGGGCCGCATCACCCGTCGACCCACGGCGTCTTCCGGATGATCGCCACCCTCGACGGCGAGCGGATCGTGCGCCTCAAGCCGGTGTTCGGCTACCTGCACCGGAACCACGAGAAGCTCGGCGAGAACACCAGCTACCTGGCCTCGATGCCGTACACTGACCGGCTCGATTACCTGAACTCGATGACCAACAACTGGGCCTATGCCCTGGCCGTCGAGAAGCTCGCCGGGCAGGCCGTGCCCGAGCGCGCGGAATACGTCCGCATCATCCTTGCCGAGCTGACGCGCCTGCTGAACCACACCTGCCTCGCGGGCTTCCTGCTGCAGGACACCGGCTGCAGCGGCACGCCACTGATGTACGCCTTCCGGGAGCGGGAAGCCATCCTCGACCTCTTCGAGGCGCTAAGCGGCTCGCGGATGATGTGCAATTTCCAGCGCTTCGGCGGCTGCCGGCTCGACCCGTCCCCCGACTGGCTCGCCGCCGCCGCGCGCCTGGTGGAGCGTTACGGGGCCTTCCTCGACGAGTACGAGGAGCTGATCACCGTCAACGAGATCCTGCTGGCCCGCACCCAGGGCGTGGGCGTGCTGCCCGCCGCCCTCGCGGTGAACGCCGGCGTCACCGGCCCGATGCTGCGCGCGAGCGGCGTGAACCACGACCTGCGGCGCGTCGACGGCTACGGCCTCTACCCGCGCTTCCCCTTCCGGATCCCGCTCGGCGCCCACGGCGACACCTACGACCGCTACATGGTGCGGATGCTGGAGATGCGCGAATCGCTCGGCATCCTGCGTGCCGCCCTGCGCGATTTGCCGGGCGGGCCGGTCTTCGACCCGAAGGCGAAGCTCCGCGGCTTCCGGCCGAAACCCGGCGAGGCCTACGGGCGCATCGAGGGTCCGAAGGGGGAGATCGGCTTCTACCTTGTCAGCGACGGCGGGCCCAACCCCTACCGCTACCGCGTGCGCCCGCCTTCGCTCATCAACCTCACCGTGCTCGAGGACCTCTGCCTCGGGCACACCGTCGCCGACGCCGTCATCATCCTCGGGAGCATCGACATCGTGCTCGGCGAGGTCGACCGCTGATCCCCCGCCATGCTCGGAACCGGACTCCTCCAAGGCCTGAAGGTCACCGCCCGGAACCTCGTCGGGAGCTTCCACGACCCGGCGCGGATGGTCACCACGCAGTATCCGGAGGAGCGAACCCAACTGCCGGAGAACTACCGCAACTTCCCCTTTCTCGTCGGGGAGGACCCCACGGATCCGCTCGGGACGCTGCGTTGCGTAGCCTGCCAGATCTGCGAGAAGGAGTGCCCGCCGCAGTGCATCTACATCGTGATGGAGCGCGATGAGAAGGGAAAGGCGCAGAAGCGTCCCCACGTTTTCGACATCGACCTGTCCGTCTGTATGAGCTG
>SYDD01000279.1 GCA_005786775.1 Opitutaceae bacterium | reverse complement strand
TCCTGCAGGCGCAGCGGATAACCGTGGCTGATCGCGCCGGTGCGGTCGTGGCTGCGGCCGGTCATCACGGTCGCGCGGGTCGGCGAGCAGACCGGGCCGCCCGCGTAGAATCGCTCGAAGCGCAGGCCGTTGGCCGCCATCGCGTCCAGATTCGGCGTCTTCAGCAGCGGATGGCCGCGGTAGCCGGTCTGGCCCCAGCCCATATCGTCGGCCATCACGAAGAGGATGTGCGGGCGCGGCGTTTCAGCGGCCCGGCCGAGGGCGGCGCAGGCCAGCGCGAGGAGCAGGGCGGGGAGGCTGGGTTTCATCGGGCGGGATGACGGTGGGGGAGGGAAGGACGTGACGTTCACGGGGCGAGGCGGCCGGGCAGGTCCTCCACCATCCGGCCCACGTACTCGGCGGCGTCCGGCTGCGCCGGGTCCGGCAGCTCCGCGCTGAGTAAGAACAGGCCCCGCTTCATTTCTTGCCGCCCTGCTTGCCTCCGCCCGCGCCCTCGCCGCCCTTGGAGGCGGCCGAGACCCGGTGGTTGGCCACGTGCGCGGGCCGGGCCTGGGCGTAGCGATCCAGCTCAGCCTGCAGGCGCGCGCGGGTCGCCGCTGCCGGGCCGGTCGCCTCGCTGGCCGGCAGCGGGCGCTCCTCGAACGGATCCCGGCCGAGGTCGAAGAAGCGGCCGTCGCGGTAAAGCTTGTGGGTGCGGCCCTGCGCGTACTCGAAGGTCGCGGTCGGCCCGCCGTTGCGTGCGTACCACAGGTAGTAGGCCTCGCGGGGTGTCCCGGGCTCTCCGCGCAGCTGCGGCAGGAAGCTTACGCCGTCCAGCCCCACCGGAACCGGCACCCCCGCGGCGGCGCACAGGGTCGGCAGGAAATCCACGCTCGCCACGAGGTCGCCGTTGATGCGCCCGGCCGGCACCCGCCGCGGCCAGCTCGCAATGAGCGGCACGTGGTTGCCCCGCACGGTGCTCGTACCCTTGCCGCCAACGTAGTCCGTTCCGCGGAACCGTGAGGTCACGCTCGGGTGCGTGCCATTATCACCGGTGAATAAGATCAGGGTGTTCTCGCGCAGGCCCAGCTCCTCGAGCTTCGCTACCAGCCGCCCCACCATCTTGTCCATGTACGCCGTCATGTCCGCGAAATGCCGCACGTCTCGCAGCGCCTGCTCGCCCTGCGTCCGCGGGTCCCAGTTCGCGCTGTCTGGCGTCGGCTGGAACGGGTCGTGGGTCAGGATCATCGGGTAATAGAGGAAGAACGGCCGGTCACGGTGGCGCGTGACGAAGTCGAGGGCGAAGTCGTTGACGAGCTTTGGCCCATATTCGCCCGCGTTGAAGTCGAGCTCCTTGCCGTTGTGCTCCAGCCCGGGATTCGCGAAGCGCGGCGGCCGGCGGGTGTGCTGCCAGAGGTAGGCCTCGTCGAAGCCGAAACGCCGCGGCAGGTCGGGGGCCTGGCCCAGCTGCCATTTGCCCGCGATGCCCGTGGCGTAGCCCGCGGCCCGCAGCAGGTGGCCGAACGTCACGGCCTGCGGATCCAGGAGCCCGAACTCGAGGTAATTGCGGACGTTGTACAGCCCGGTCATCAGCTGCACGCGCGTCGGCGTGCACAGGGGCTGGACGAAGCACCGCTCGAAGCGCATCCCGCCCGCGGCGAGGCGGTCGAGGTGCGGCGTGCGGTAGGACTCGCCGCCGTTGGCAGTGACGCACTCGTAGCCGAAGTCGTCCGCCATAATCAGGACGAGGTTCGGGCGGCGCTCGGCGGCGGCGCAGGCGAGTTCGCCCAGGCCAACCACCAGCAGCAGGACACGGAACAGCGACGGGAGGGGCATCGGGGTGCGGCAAGGCTCCCGTACGCCCCGCCGTTTTTGAAGAAAAATCGCGCGCCCGCCTCAACCCACGCCGGGGCGGTACTCGATGACGTGGCGGTAGGTCTCGCCGGGGCGCAGCACGCAGGAGGGAAAAGCCGGTTGGTTCGGCGAATCTGGGAACGCCTGCGGCTCAAGGCACAGCCCCGCGCGGAGCCCGTGCGCGCGCCCGCCCTTGCCGGCCTGGCGGCCGTCGAGGAAGTTGCCGGAGTAGAACTGGACGCCGGGCGCGGTGGACCAGACCTCCAGCGTCCGCCCGCTCGCCGGGTCGCGCACCCGCCCGTGCCGCGCGAGCGCGTCGGCGGGTTGCCCCGGGATGTAGGTGTGGTCGTAGCCGCGGCCCAGGCGCAGCTGCGCGTCGTCCGCCGCGATCCGCGCCCCGACGGGTGTGGGCCGCCGGAAGTCGAACGGCGTGCCCGCCACCGCGCGCCGCTCCCTGGTCGGGATCAGGTTCGCGTCCACCGGCAGAAAGTGTTCCGCGTCCAGCTGGAGCTCGTGGCCGAGGATGTCGGGCGTGTTCCCGAGGTTGAAATAGGTGTGCTGGGTCAGGTTGACCACGGTGGGCGCGTCGGTGGTCGCCGTCAGGGTGAAGCGCAGGGTGCCGTCGTCCGCCAACTCGTGGTCGGCGGTGACGCGCAGAGTGCCCGGGAAACCCTCGTCGCCGTCGGGGCTGAGGTGGCTGAGGCGGAGCACGGGTCCCGCGGGGCCGACGAGGACCTCGGGGCGCCACGCGGCCTGATCGAAGCCGCGGCGGCCGCCGTGCAGGCAGTTCGGGCCGTCGTTGGCGGCGAGCGGGTGCGTGCGTCCGTCGAGGGTGAAGCGTGCGCCGGCGATCCGGTTGGCGTAGCGGCCGACGAGGCAGCCGAAGAACGGGTTGTAGCGCAGGTAGTCGGCGAGGTGATCGTAGCCGAGGACGATGTCGCCCGGCCGCCCGGCGCGATCGGGCGCGAGATAGCGCACCAGAATGCCGCCGTGGGTGCAGAGCGCGGCCTCGTGGCCCCGGGGGCCGCGCAGGGTGAAGAGGGTGATGGCGTCGCCGGCCGGGGTCGTGCCGAACGAGGTGGAGGCGATCGTCGCGGGCATCGGCGCCGAGGCTCCGGGGCCCGAGCCGCGGCGCAACGCGAAAGTCGGGCGGGACGCGGCTTGCAGTTCCCGCCCCGGCTGCCGATGGTCGCCCTCTCGACTTCCCCGCCATGACCATCCTGCGCCTCCTGCCCCGCGCCGCCTTATCCCTGTTGTTACCCGCGCTCCTGCTGGGCCAGACGACCAAGCCCGAGGTGTTCGCGCGGATCGACGCCACCAAGGCCGATTTTGACGCGATCGCGCTGAAGATCTGGGACTACGCCGAGATCGGCTACCGCGAGGAGAAGAGCTCGCGCCTGCTCCAGGAGCGTCTTCGCCAGGCGGGCTTCACCGTCGAGGCCGGGGTCGCGGGCATGCCCACCGCCTTTGTCGCCTCTGCGGGCCAAGGCGGACCGGTGATCGGGGTGCTGGCCGAGTTCGACGCGCTGCCCGGGATCTCGCAGGAAGCGGTGCCGGAAAAGAAGGAGCGGCCGGGCGCCACCGCCGGTCACGCCTGCGGGCACCATCTCTTCGGCGCCGGCTCCATCCAGGCGGCGATCGCCGTGCAGGAGTGGCTGAAGGCGACCGGCCGGCCGGGCACGGTCCGCGTCTTCGGCACCCCCGCGGAGGAGGGCGGTTCCGGCAAGGTCTATATGGTCCGCGCCGGGCTGTTCAACGGGGTCGATGCCGTCGTGCACTGGCACGCCTCCGACCGCAACCTCACCATTATGATGCCCTCGCTCGCGAATCGCTCGGGCAAGTTCCGTTTCCGCGGGGTCGCCTCCCACGCCGCCAGCGCCCCGGAGCGCGGCCGCTCCGCCCTCGATGGCGTCGAGGCG
>SYDD01000040.1 GCA_005786775.1 Opitutaceae bacterium | reverse complement strand
CGGATCGACGACGATCAGCTGGCAGTCCAGCGGTGCCAGCACCGGCACGAGGGCCTGCACGACGTGGCCGGCCCCGAAGATCCAGATCGGCCAGCGGTCCGCGCCGCCGGCCCCCCCGCGGGCCTCGAAGTAGAGCTTCACGGATCCGCCGCAGGTCATCCCGACGTCCTGCGGCGTGCTGCCGAGCGCCTCCACGAGGATGACCAGGGTGCTGGGGACGCCTTGCCGGGCGAGGGCGGACATCCGTTCGAGGAGCGCGGCGTGGTCCATGGCGGGGAACCCTGCCCGGTGGCCGTCCGGCCGCAAGCGCGCGCCGTCCCGGGGAACGGCGCGGCGGCAAGGCTCACCGCGGGGCCGGGCCGTCGGACTTGCGCGGCACGAGGACGACGGGCTCGAGGTAGTGGACGTCCGCGGGCTTGATCTCCTTCCGGAGCAGCTGGAGCAGGGCGCGGCCGACATAGCGGCCGTTCTCGAACACCTGGTGCTCCATCGTGGTGAGCGGCGGGTCGCAGAAGGCGGACAGGCTCGAATTGCCGTACCCGATGACGGAAACATCGCTGCCGATGGCCAGGCCGGCCTCCCGGCACGCCGCGATCGCGCCGAACGCCATCGCATCCGTCGCGCACACGAAGGCGGTCGGGGCGGGGCGCTGGATCAGCAGCGAGCGGCAGAGCTCGTGTCCGGAGGCCTCCGTGAGGTCGCCGTGCAGCATCCACGCCGGATCCGCCTTGAGCTTCCGGCCGGAGAGCGCGCGGAGGTAGCCGCGGCGGCGCAACTGCGCGAAGTAGTACTCCTCGGGCCCGTTGATCAGCGCGATCCTCCGGTGCCCGAGATCCAGCAGCCGGGTCGTCGCCAGCTGGAAGGCCTTCTCGTTGTCGGTGTCCACCCACGCGTAAGGCTGCTCGGATTCGGTCCGTCCGTATGTGACGAACGGCACCTTGGCGGCGCGGGCCAGGTCCAGCCGGGCGTCGTGCACCCGCGTGCGCACGATCAGCAGCGCGTCGACCCAGCCGCCCCGGATGAAGTTCTCGTACAGCGCGGCCTCGCGCGCGGCGTCCGGCTTCGCCTGCATCGAGGCCAGCAGGTGGTACCCCGCCGGCTCGATCTCGGTCACCACCCCGCCAAGGAGACTGGAATACATCGAGTCGACGGCCTGCCCCGTGCTGCTGGCCGCGGGCAGGATGACGCCGATGGCGGAGGTGCTGCCCGCGCCGAGCCGCCGCGCGCTGGGATTGGGTCGGTAGCCGATGGCCTTGGCGCGGAGCGTGACCCGCTCCCGCGTGGCGGCGGAAACATCGTCGTAGCCGTTGAGCGCGCGTGACACCGTGGAGATCGACAGGCCCAGATCCTTGGCGAGAAGCACGATCGACATGGTACGTGGGGTCAGCGGAGGTCGGGAAGGTCTCGCGCGGAACGGACCGGGGCGCAAGCCGCCTGTTTTCGGCGGGAGACCGGCTTGACAAAAACGTTTCTGTCCCCGCTTCATCGCGGCGCTCAGCGACCCCTTCCCACCCCACGCGCCCAGCGCGGCAAGGGGACGGCGGCTGCCGTGGGATTCCCAAGCCAAAAACGTTTTTGATCACCCCTGTGTCCCATCCATCACTGTACCCCTTGGCGCCGCCGGTTTGCCGGGTCGTTCGGCGCGCGGCCCCACCCCGCAACTGCAGCCGATCCCCGGCGGAGCGCCCCCGGGCTGCTGGGCGCCGGTCGTGCCGCTCCTGCCGCGGGTGAGGCACCGGTGGTCCGAGCCGAGCCCGCCGCCCGCCCGACCCGGAGGACCGTGCCGTCCGATGCGCCATGATTGAAGCCGCCACCGCCACCCTCGATCGCAATTGGCGCGACGGCTACACGCTGCCGTCCCCGAATCTGTACCCGTTCCAATGGAACTGGGACGCCGGATTCATCGCGCTGGGTCTCGCCCACGTGCGGCCCGGGCGGGCGATCGCGGAGATCCGCAGCCTGTTCCGTGGCCAGTGGGGCAACGGCATGGTGCCGCACATCGTGTTTCACCGGCCTGCCGACAACTACTTTCCCGGGCCCGACGTGTGGGGCACGGACCCGGTGCCTTTCCGGCCCGCCGGGGTCCGCACCTCGGGCATCACGCAGCCCCCGGTCTTCGCCTTCATCGTCGAGCGCATCTCGGCGCTGCCGCTGGGCCTGACCCCGGAATGGGCCGCGTTCCGGCGGGAGATCTTTCCGGCGCTCGTCGCGCAGCACCGCCACCTCTACCGCCACCGCGATCCGCTCAACGAGGGCCTGGTTTACATCCAGCACAACTGGGAGGCCGGGACCGACAACTCCCCGGTTTACGACGCGGCGCTCGAGGCGATCGACCTGACGCACGCCCGTGACGTCTCGAGTCTCCGGCGGGACAACCGCAAGGTCGCGGCTGCCCACCGTCCCACCGACGCCAGCTACCGCCGCTACCTGGCGCTGGTGGATCTGTTTAACGCGTGCGGCTACCGGGACGCGGAAATCGCTGAGCGGTCCCCGTTCCTGATCCAGGACGTGCTGTTCAACTGCGTGCTGGCCCGTTCCAACCGGTCGCTGCTCGCCCTCGCGCGCGCCGTCAACGCCGAGGCGGGGCTCGTGGCCGAGATCGAGCGCTGGTGCGAACGCACCTCCGCCGCCATCAACGCTAAGTTCTGGGACGGGCAACGGGGCTTCTATTTCCCCTACGATCTGCGGGCCGGGCGCCGGATCCCGATCAAGACCTCGTCCGGTTTCCTCCCGCTGTTCGCTCAGGTCTGCGATGCCGAACAGCGGCGCGCGCTGGCCCGACACCTCACCTCCTCGTTCGCCCCCGGCGCCGACTGGCTGCTGTGCCCCTCGGTGGCTACGGACGAGCCCACCTTCGACCCAGTGCGGTACTGGCGCGGTCCCGTGTGGGTGAACGTGAACTGGATGCTCCACCACGGGTTGCGCCAGTCCGGGCTGGACGACCTGGCCGGGCGGGTGCGCGCGGACACGTTGCGCGCGATGGGTGCCGCGGGGCGCTGGGAATACTTTGACCCCCGCCCGGGCACGCCCCCGGCGGCGCTCGGCCTGGGCACGGACGAATTCTCGTGGAGTGCCGCCCTAGCGCTCGACTTCCAGCTGAATCCCGCGCCGCTCTGAGCGCGGAAGCCGGGTTGCTTGCCCCCGGGCGGGGCCGGCCGGGGACTCCGGCGCGCGGCGTGGCCCGTCAGCCCCCCACGGCCTGCGCCTTGGCCGCGCGGGCTAGGTCGGTGATCGCGGCGGCGTAGGCGGACGCCATCTGCGCGCACCACTGGCGCCCCTTTTCCGCCGTGCCGGCCGCGGCATCGCCCATCACGCCGGAGCGGGACAGGTCGGAGGTGATCCACGCCATCGTGGCCGGGGCCCGCTCGGGCCGCAGGTCCCCCGCGGCGTCGGCCTGGCCACAGTACTCGCGGACGGCCAGCGTCATATCGACGTGATCCGCGGCGGTGGCCAGCATCAGTGCCGTCTCCACCGTGTTGGCGTGGTAACCGTAGGTGATTTCCTGGGCGCCCAATCCCAGCTCGACCTTCGGGGCCAGCACGCCGCAGCGGAGCCCGAGGGCGGCGGAGATTTCGCGGAGGGTGTAGGCGAGGACCGCGGAGTTTCCGCCGTGCGTGTTGAGGATCGCGAGCTGGCGGAAGCCCCAGGCGCCCAGTTGCCGCGCCTGCGCCCAGAGGAGCCCGCGCAGGGTGTCCTTGGAGATCGAGAGGGTGCCCGGGAAGCCCGTGTGCTCATTGCTCTTGCCCACCGTGATCGGGGGCGCGACGTAGCAGGACACGTCGCCGGGCAGCAAGGGGAGCGCGCGCTCGAGCCAGACCTGCCCGAGGAAGGAGTCGACCGCGACCGGGAGGTGCGGGCCGTGCTGCTCGATCGCGCCGGTGACAAGGATCACCGGGGCCCAATCCTTGTCGGTGAGGGCGGCGATCCGGCGTGGGGTCATGGCCGTCAGGCAGCGCGCGCGGTAGGAGGGAAAGGGCGGGGCGGGGAGGGCACTCATCAGGGCGGTCCCGTTCAGGGTTGCGCGGGCAGGATTTTCCCCCCTTGGGGCAGGGGATGGCGGACATCGATTTCGTGGAGCAGCTGGAGCAACCGTCCGGCCGCTGTGGAGAGCAGCGTGGCGCCCGCGGCGCGCGCTTCCTCCAGCGAAACCGGGGGCTCCGGCAGAGGATACACCCGTTCGTCCCCCCAGGAACGCGGGGCGGGCGGGGGTAACCCGGCCGGGGGCGCGTCGGGCTCCTGGCCCGTCAGGGCGGTGACGAGGGTCTGAAACTGTCGGCGGGACTGGCTGCGCGTCGGATGGAGGTCGAGGCCCAGGCCGCTGAGGCTGATCCGGAAGAGCTGCAGGCCGAGGGCGATCCGGTTGTCGCGCGCGACCACGGCGATGAATTCCTCGTTCCAAGGGCTGGAGTTGTAGAGGACGACCTTGCGGAAGCCCGCGGCGGCGACCGAGCCGAGCAGCTCCGCGAGAAGACCGTGGGCCAAAGGCGGATCCACCGCGAACGCGCAGCCCGGATCAGGCCCCAGCACGAAACGCACCGGGGGCACGACGAGCAGCCGCAGCCCCGCGGGGCGCCGCAGGGAGGTTTCGCGCAGCACGCCCATCAGCACGGTCTCCTCGGCATCCAGCGGATGGCCGAGGCCCCAATCCGCGCTGCCGGCCAGCGGAACGACCACGAGGGTCCGCTCGCGCTCGGGCCAGCGGTGGAACTCGGGCCAGCGATGCCAGGGCCAGAAGGTCGTGTCGTCGGCGATGCAGAGGGGCGTGGCGGGCATGGTCGGGTTCAGGCGGCGGCGGTGATCTCGATCTCCACGCAGCAGCCGGGGCGGGCGAGGCCCTTGACCTCGAGCAGGGTGCTCGCCGCTAGGGAGCCCCCGAGGTAGCGGTCCCGCACCGCCGAGAACTTGGGGAAGTCCTCGATGTTCGTCAGGTAGGTCTGCGCGCGCACAACGTGCGCGAAGGTCATCCCTGCCGCCTGCAGGATCTCCCCCAGCAGCTGGAAAACGTATTCCGTCTGCGCGGTGGCGTCGCCGGGCGCGATCACGTGGCCGCCGGGATCAACCGCGAGTTGCCCGGTGGCGTAGAGGGTCCTGACGCCCGCGTGTTCCAGCAGAATGCCCGGGCTGTAGGCCCCGCGCGGCGCGGCGAAGCCCGCCGGGTGGATGATGGTTCTCTTGAGCATGGGAAAAGTTTCCGGGCGGCGGCGCCCGTCCGGGACCTAGGTCGCCTCGTCCTCGCGCTGGTTCAGGAACACCAGGATCAGGGCGAACACGGCGAACATCCGGCCGGCCGCGCCCTGGCCGTTCCAGACGCTGGACTGCCACATCAGGAACCACTCGCCGCCGACGATGAGGAAGGCGACGAACCATTGCAGCAGGCTCACGGTGAGGCCCGCCACGGCCAGGGACTTGGCCTGCCGCCAGGCGTCCGCCGAGCCGGCGCGCGCCCGCCACATCCGCCCGGCGGCCACCGCCAGCATGCCCCCGGCCACCAGCTCCCAGAGGATGATCGACGCGTAGAAGGCGTGGTGGATGACCGGGGAGGTGAGCGCCCGCCACATCCCGCGGTTGCCCGGAAAGGTGGTGTCCATCGAGAGCACGTGGCGCACGAACTCGAAGTTCGAGCCGTAGTCCGTGAGGTTGTTGAACACCACCACGAGCAGGAAGAGGGCCGAGGAGGCCACGAGGGAGGCCTTGGAAAGACGGATGAGCATTGGGCGCGGGGTTAACGATCGTTGAGCTGCCCGAAGTCGGGCGGCGGTGCACGGTGAAATTCCTCGGCATCGATGCAGACCCGGGGGGAGCCCGGGCGGCTCAGCAACTCACTGAACCGGTGGGCGGCGAACACCACCAGGTGGGCCGGGGCTCCCGGCGCGATCCGCCCGTGGAGCGGCTCGCCGATCAGGTCCGCCGCCGCGCTCGTCACCACGCGCACCGAGTCCTCCAGGCGCGCGTCGAGATGCGCCAGGCGCACGCTCTGCGCGTAAACCTCGGCGGGGTTGTAGTCGCCGAAGGCGTGGAAGGCGTCGCGGACATTGTCGCTGGCGCAGGCCACGGGGATGCCCGCATCCAGCAGATCGTGCACCAGGGTGATCCCCCGCCAGAACGGGGTCCGGGGAAAAGGCGCGGCAGCCGCCCGGCGGTCCTGCAGGTAAAGGTTGCACTCCGGCAGCGAGATGACGCCGATGCGCGCCTCGCGGACCAGCGCGAGGGTGGCCTGGGCCCGGGCCGGATCCTGGACCGCCAGGCTGCAGCAATGGCCACAGACGACGGGGAGGGTGAAGCGATTCCGCAGGACCGCCTCGGCCACGAGCCGGAGGCATTCCGCCTGGGGGTTGCCGCTTTCGTCCACGTGGAGATCGATCCCGACGCCGCGTTCCTGGGCGAGCGCGAGCAGGCGGTCGAGCTGGGCGGGCAGCGCGGCGGACATCTGGAGAAAGCCGCCCAGCGCGCTGGCGCCGTGGCGGAGGGCCAGGTCGGCCAGCTTCTCCCCCTCCGGGCCCAGGTAGTCGCCGCCGCCGCAGAGCGGGACGGTCTGCAGCTTGATCCGCCCCGCCCACTCCCGGCGGAGCTCCGCCATCACGGCGTGGCTGCGCTCCCCCCCTTGGGGGCTGGTGTCGACGTGCGTCCGGATCACGCGCGTGCCGTGCGCCCAGGCGCAGCGCAGCGCGAAGCCGGCCCGGCGATGCAGGTCGGCCTCGGTCCATTGCACCTTGTCGTCCGCCAGCGCCTGCAACGCGCCCGCGAAGGTGCCGGACCGGTTGGGCGCCCGGTGCCAGGTGTGGGTCTTGTCGAGGTGCACGTGGGCGTCCACGAAGCCGGGAAACACGAGGGCTCCACCCGCGTCGAACTCGCGGGCCAAGGGAGCGGGGCCGAGGTCCCCTGGGGCGGCGACGGCCGCGATGGTGGTGCCCTCGATGGCCACATCGCGGAGCACGGCGGGCTCGAGGGGGTCGACCGGCGCGCCGGGGAGGGGAGCGGGGAGCAGGGCGGCAGGAACGCGGGCGCGGCGGACGATGAGCATCGGGAGGCGAGCAGCAGCGCGAACCCCACGCCGCAGGGGAAGCCAAAAACGGGCTGGCGGGAGGCTGCTTGACAAAAACGTTTTTGTACAGTCTTCAAATCCGCGTCCCACCGCCGCTTGTGCGGCAAGCACCCCCCTCGAATGCGCCGTCGTGCCGTGCCCTCCCCGCTTTTTTCCCGGAATCGGAAACGTTTTTGGGATCATCAGACGTGCAGTGGACCGGTTCCAGCGGAGCGCGCCCCGCGCCCGAGAAAAACCTTCCCCATGACCGCCCGCCCTGAGTCCCCGCGTGTTGCCGCGCCTGCCCTGCCCGGGGCCGGACCGCGGATCGACCGGGGGCCCGCGCGGGCCGCGCCTGCGGCCGGACTTGCTCCGGCGCGCCCTCCCTCCCACCGGCACGCCAAGTGCCGCCCGCAGATCCTAGTTAACCCGTCAACCGACACCCAATGACCACGAAAACCACCCGCGCCGGCATCCTGCTGGCGCTCGCCAGCATGCTTCCGGCCGTGCTGTTGGCCCAGACCGCCCCGAAACCGTCCGACCCCTCCGGCGGCGTCACCGAGCTGGAGAAGTTCATCGTCACCGAGTCCGCCGCGGCGGTCGCGGGTGGCCTGCTCCCGACCTCGCGCAGCAGCGACTCGGTCTTCGGCTCCGCCAAGTCCGTGCTCGATATCCCCCGCTCGGTCACCGTGCTCACCCCCGAGCTGATGCAGAAGCTCGGCGTCCGCAGTTTCGATGACATCGCCCGGGTGATTCCCGGTGGCGAGCGCCCCAACTTCTACGGCGTGCCCGGCACCCCGTTCATCCGCGGCGACTTCGCCGGCACCTTCTTCAACGGGATGCAGCGTGCCTTCCAGCGCAATGAGATGCCCACGTCGTTCGGCTCGCTCGAGGGCATGGACGTCGTGCGCGGTCCCGCCCCCGGCACCTTCGGCCCGACCCAGGGCGGCGGTTACATCAACTTCCTGCCGAAGTCGCCCTACTACGACAAGTTTCGCGGCTCGCTCCGCACGACGATCGGCACCTACGACTATTACAACACGCAGCTCGACGTCGGCGGCCCGTTGCTCGCCTTCGGCCGGCCGATGGCTTACCGCATTTCCCTGACCAACCAGAACGCCGATTCCTACTACAACAACGTCCAGAACAATTACATCTCGATCTACGGCGCCCTCAAGGCCCGGCTCACCCGGGACGTCTCCCTCTACACGGGCGCGGAGTTCTACAGCTACCGCTCCAACGAGAACGGCGGCTGGAACCGGGTCACGCAGGACCTGATCAGCAACGGCAACTACCTCGTGGGCGAGGTGGCCGACCGCACGAGCGCCGCCGCCGGCGGCTACGTCCTCCCCTCGGGGGTCCCGTTCATCGGCTTCGGCGCCAGTTCCGCGACCATCGGGGGCGCCCAGTTCGACAACAGCGGCGGCGCGATCATCCCGCCGGCCAGCTACGTCGCGACGCTCTCCCCCCAGCTGCGGGCGCTGCTCCACCCGACGACCGGGGCTTACACGTCCGCCTTCTTCAACGCCGGCGGCAAGGCCCTCACGACGAAGATCAGCGGGAACCAGGTGAACTCCGACCCGGGTGACTTCGCCAACGCGCAGAACTTCCTCTACTTCGCCGACCTCGTGAACACCCGCTCGGCCTCGAGCACGCTCAAGAACCAGCTCCTCATCGATTACATCAAGACCGACAAGATCTCCTCCTACGGCTACGCGTTCGCGATGGAGCAGTTCATCATCGAGGACAAGGTCACCCTAGAGCAGCGGTTCAAGGGCCTGCTCACCAGCCTCTCCTCCGGCGGTTCGGTCCGCTACAGCTGGGCCAAGCAGCTGCAGGACTTCAGCTCCGAGCCCTTCTCCCGCCGCGACATCAGCAACCCCCGGATCACCGCCAATTCCATCATCCTAACCGGCCCGCAGCGGCCGGCCTTCGGCGACACCCGCAACTTCTGGGCGCAGAGCTCCGCCACCGAACTCTACCAGCTCGCCCTGTTCAGCGTCGGCGAGCTCAAGTTCTCCGAGTCGCTCACCACCTACTTCTCGGCCCGCGTCGAGGGGGCCAGCTTCACCAATGCCGTCCCGATGGAGCACGAGCGCAACGCCCGCCGCGGCCAGCGCGTCGGCAAGGGCGGCAAGAATTACTACATGTTCAGCCTGAACCCGGTCTACAAGCTCTCGCCCAACGTCTCGGCCTACGTCTCCGCCCTCCACGGCACGGCCCTCACGCCCTCGCAGGGCGGCAACGTCGGCTCCGAGGCCAACTTCGGCGAGACCGGCCTGATCGAGGGCGGCCTGAAGGTGTCGCTGCTCGACAACTCGCTGTTCGCCGCGCTCGCCGTCTACGAGGGCCGCCGGCAGCGCTTCAACAACTTCACCAACGCGCAGGACGGGGTGCGCTCCAAGGGCGTGGAATTCGAGGCCACCTGGCTGGCCTCCAAGCAGCTCTCGTTCCTCGCCAACTTCGGCGTGAAGGAGTCCCACCTCGTCCGGATGCCCGGCTTCCGCTTCGGCGCGACCCAGGAGTACTATATGCCGCTGGTCGCGGGCGCCCTCTTCACGGACGGGGGTGACGCCACCGGCCTGATCCGGAAAAACAACCCGGAGGGCCGCTTCGAGGGCGCGCCCCAGGGCTCCGCCAACCTCATCGCCAGCTACAATCTCGGCAACGGGTTCGAGATCAGCGGCGGTCCCCGCATCCGCGGCAGCTATTACCTCAACCACGAGCGCACGCTCAGCCTTCCCTCGACGGTCATCTGGGGCGGCAGCGTCACCTATCGTCGCGGCCCCGTCCAAGTGATGCTCGAAGCCACGAACATCTCCAGCGAGGACTACTTCATCGGGTCGGACCCGATCTTCGCCGCGAACACGGTCATCACCAAGGCGCCGCCGATCGAGGCCAAGCTGAACGTCGTCTACAAGTTCTAGGCGGTGCGCCGGCGGATCCGCGACCCGGGACGGCGGGGCTTTCCCCGCCGTCCGCCCTGTGCTAGCCTCATCCCGAGAAGATTTTCCGATGACCGAACCCCTTGCTTCCCTGCGTGCCGAATTGCGTGCCCTCCTCGGGGCCGAGCAGGTGATCGACGGCGGGGACGCGCTGGCCGGGCTGTCGAAGGACTTCTTCTGGTACTCGCCGGTGCTGCGGCGCCAGTTGGACGGCAAGCTGGCCGACCTCGCGGTGCGTCCGGGCTCCGTCGCTGAGTTGCGCGCCGTGGTGCGGGCCTGCTTCCGCGCCGGGGTGCCGATCATTCCCCGGGGGGCCGGCACCGGCAACTACGGGCAATGCGTCCCGCTGTACGGTGGCGTGGTGATCGACCTGGCGCGGCTCGACCGCATCCACTCGGTGGACGGCGGCGTGGTGCGGGCCGAGGCCGGGGCGCGGCTGGGCACCATTGAGGGTGTGGCGCGGGCGGCGGGCTGGGAGCTGCGGTGCATCCCGTCGACGTGGGTCAAGAGCACGATCGGCGGGTTCTACTGCGGCGGGTCCGGCGGGATCGGCTCGGTCACGTGGGGCGGCATCAACGCCGGGGACAACGTCAAGTCCGTGACCGTGATGACCTGCGAGGAGGAGCCGCGGTTGCTGCGGCTGGAGGAGCGCGACTCGCTGCGGGCGCTGCACACCTACGGTACCACGGGTTTCCTGGTCGAGGTCGAGATGCGGCTCGCGCCGAAGGTCGACTACGAGCAGCTGATCCTCAGTTCGCCGGACTGGGACCGGCTGCTGGATTGGACCGACGGGTTCGCGCGGGACGACGCGTGGCAGAAGCGGCTGGTCACCCAGTTCGAGTGGCCCATTCCCTCCTATTTCAAGCCGCTGGCGAAGCGTCTGCGGCCGAACGAGCACGCGACGTTCCTGCTCGTGGCCCGTGCGCAGGCGGAGGCGGTGATCGCCGCGGCGGCGGCCGCGGGCGTGGCGTGCGTCTACCGCCAACCGCTCCCGGATCCGCCGCGGCCGCCCTTCATCACGGATTACACCTGGAACCACACCACGCTCTGGGCCTTGAAGGTTGATCCCACGATCACCTACCTCCAATCGGGGTTCGGGCCCAATTTCCGCGAGCAGTTCGCCGAGCTGCACCGCCGGTTTCCGGGCGAGATCCTGTTCCATCTGGAGTGGATGGCCGGAGGCATCAAGTTCCTGCCGGGCGGCGCCGCGAACAGCGCGGGCGGTCATATGGTGGTCGGCGGGATCCCGTTGGTTTTCTTCAAGACCGAGGAGCGCCTGGCGGAGATCATCCGGGTGTGCGGGGAAATCGGCGTGGGCATCGCCAACCCCCACACCTACCGCCTCGAGGAGGGCGGCCGGCATCCCAACATCGCCGACAAGCGCGCGCTCAAGGCGGAGGTGGATCCGTCCGGCCTGCTGAATCCGGGCAAGATGAAGTCGTACCCGCACAACCCGTTCGAGCCCGTCCCCCCGACTGCCGGCGCCCGGTGATGGATCGAGCGATGAGTGAGGCTCCCGTAGTCAAGGTCAGCGGGTTGAGGAAGCGGTTCGGCGCGGGCCCGCTCGTGCTGGATGGCATCGACCTGGAGGTGGCCCGGGGCGAGTTCGTCAGTTTCATCGGGCCCAGCGGCTGCGGGAAGTCGACCCTCCTGCGCCTGATCGCCGGGCTCACCCCGGCGAGCGAGGGCTCGATCACGGTGGAGGGGCTGGCGCCGGAGCAGGCGCGGAAGCGGATGTTCTTCGTCTTCCAGGACGCCAACCTGATGCCGTGGCGGCGCGTGGCGGAAAACGTGGAGCTGCCCCTGCTGCTGCGCGGGGATGCCCCGGCGCCCCGCCGGGAGCGCGTCGCGCGGATGCTGGAGATTGTCGGCCTCGCCGGGGCGGAGGCGAAATTTCCGTGGCAGCTCTCCGGCGGGATGAAAATGCGGGTATCGATCGCGCGCGCGCTCAGCGTGGCGCCGGAGATCCTGCTGCTCGACGAGCCCATCGGGGCGCTGGACGAGATGACCCGCGACCGGCTCAACGAGGACCTGCTCGCGATCCGCAGCCGCGACCCCTTCACGGGCTTCTTCGTGACGCATGCGGTCGCGGAGGCCGTGTTCCTTTCCTCCCGCATTGTGGTGCTCGGCGCGAACCCCGGCCGTGTCACCGCTGTGATCGAGGTCCCGTTCGCCTACCCGCGGCAGCCCGAATTACGGGAGACGCCGCCGTTCCTGCGCCTGCTGGCGACGACCGCCCAGGCGCTGCGTGCCGTGCGCGTCGCGTAGCATGAGCGCCTCCTCCCCATCCCGCCTGGCGGCCTTCCTGCTGCCCGCCCTCACCGCGGTGGCCCTGATCCTGCTTTGGTACGCGTTCAAGGCGGTCCTGCAGGTTCCGAGTTTCGTCCTCCCGGCCCCCCACGAGATCGTGGCGGCCGCCTGGGAGGAACGGACGGTCCTCTGGTCCGCCGCGCTGGTGACGGTCCGCGGCGCGCTCCTCGGGTTCACGGCCGCGGTGACCGTCGGGTTCCTGCTGGCGATGGCGCTCGGTTTCTCGCCGCGCATTAAGACGTCCTTCTACCCGCTGATTCTGGTCCTCCAGATGATGCCGGTCACGATCCTCGCGCCCATCTTCGTGCTCTGGCTCGGGCAGGGGCTGCCGAGCATCGTCGCCATCACCTTCGTGATCGGCTTTTTCCCCGTTGTGGCGAACACGACGATGGGCTTCATCTCGGTCGACCGTCACCTCCGGGAACTCTTCGTGATGTGCAACGCGACGCGGGCGCAGGAGGCGCGCTACCTGAGGATCCCGGGGGCGATGCCCTATTTCCTCACGGGGATGAAAATCGCCGGCACGCTCGCGCCCATCGGCGCGATCGTCGGCGATTTTCTCGCCGGCAGCGCGCAGGGCGGGGTGGGGGGCATCGGCTACATGACGATCTCGTATTTCTCGCAGCTCAAGACGCCCGCCCTGTTCGCGACCGGGCTGGTCGCCTGCGTGATGGGCTTCCTGTTCGTCGGCGGGGTCAACTGGCTCCACTGGCGGCTCTTGCACTCGTGGCACGATTCGATGGTCAAGAAGGAATGAAAACCCCGCGTCCCCGACTCCACCCCCCCGCCCTTCTCGCCGTCCTTGCCGCGTTCGCCGTCGCCGGCTGCGGTGAACGGCCCGCCGATGCCCCCGCGCCCCGGCCGGCGGCGTTGGCGAAGGTCATCCTGCAGACGGACTGGTACGCGCAGCCGGAGCACGGCGGATTTTACCAGGCCCAGGCCAAGGGATACTACCGCGAGGTCGGGCTCGACGTGGAGATCGTCCAGGGCGGGCCCAACGCGATCCCCGTCCAGAAGGTGGCGCTCGGGTCGGCGCAGTTCGCCGTGGGGCGGACCGACGAGCTGGTCATCGCAGCGGGCCGGGGGATCCCGGTGCTGGCCCTGGCGGCGCTGATGCAAAGGGATCCCCAGGCGGTGATGTTCCACCGGGAGTCGGGGATCCGCGACTTCAAGGACCTGGACGGCCGCAGCGTGATGGCGGTGCCGGGGGCCGCGTGGCTGACGCTGGTGCAGCGGAAGTACGGCATCAGCATGTCCGTCACGCCGCTGGATTTCGGGCTCAGCCGGTTCCTCGCCGACAAGCGGCTCGTGCAGCAGTGCTTCATCACCAGCGAGCCGTATTATGTCGCCCAGCAGGGCGTCGAGATCGGCACGCTCCTGCTCGCCGACGCCGGCATCGATCCCTACCGCATCTGGTACACGAGCCGGGACTTCGCGGCGCGGCGGCCGGAGGCCGTGCGGGCCTTCACCGCGGCCTCGATCCGCGGTTGGCGCGATTACCTGGAGGGGGACCGGACGGAGGCCGACCGGCGCATCGGCGAGCTGAACCGGAAAATGACCCCCGAGTTCATCGCCTTCGGCGTCGAGGCGATGCGCAAGCACCGGCTCGTGCACGGGGACCCCGCCAAGGGGGAGCTCCTCGGCCGCATCGACCCGGCGCGGATGGGGGCGGAGATCGAGCGGCTCGCCGCCATCGGCGTGCTGGGCCGGCCCGTCCAGCTGGCCGAAGTCTTCGACGAGAAATTCCTCCCGGAGGAGGTCCGGGCCGCGGCCACCCGGAAGTGATCGCGTCGCCCCGGTCCGCCCGCCCCGTTTCCGGCTCCTGTCTTCCCATGCATCCCCACGAACGTCTCCTGCTCGGACCCGGCCCGAGTCCCGTCTCCCAGCGTGTCCTGCGCGCCCTCGGGGCGCCCACGCTCGGGCATCTGGACCCCCAGTACCTCCAGATCATGGACCAGGTCTGCGCCCAGCTGCGTCAGGTTTTCCGGACCGCGAATCCGCTGACTTTCCCCGTGAGCGGGACCGGGATGGCCGGCATGGAGTGCGTGGCGGTGAATCTGGTCGAGCCCGGCGACGAGGTGATCGTGTGCGTCAACGGCGTCTTCGGGCTGCGGATGAAGGACGTGATGGAGCGCTGCGGCGCGGTCGTGCACGCCCTGGAGTGCCCTTGGGGGGAGACGTTCCCCCGCGAGCAGATCGCCGCCGCGCTCGCCGCGCACCCGCGGGCGAAGGTGCTGGGCATCGTGCAGGCCGAGACCAGCACGGGCGCCCACCAGCCCATCGAGGACCTCTCGGCGCTCACCCGGGCGCACGGGGCTCTGCTGGTGGTGGACGCCGTGACCAGCCTCGGCGGGCACGAGCTGCGGGTCGACGACTGGGGCATTGATGCGATCTACAGCGGAACGCAGAAATGCCTCAGCTGCCCGCCCGGCCTTTCCCCGGTCAGCTTTGGTCCCCGGTCGATCGCGCGGATGGACGCCCGGAAAACCAAGGTGCAGTCCTGGTACCTGGACGTGTCGATGTTGCGGAAGTACTACACGGGCGGGGGCGGCGGGCGTGTCTACCACCACACGGCGCCCATCAACATGACCTATGCGCTGCACGAGGCCCTGGCCATCGTGCTCGAGGAGGGGCTGGACGCCCGCGTGGCGCGGCACGCGGCGATGCACCAGCGGCTCCGGTCCGGCCTCGAGACCCTGGGCTTGAAATACATCCCGAGCCGGTCGCTGCACACGCTCAACTGCATCCGCGTCCCCGACGGGGCCGACGACGCCGGCGTGCGGCTCCGGCTCCTCGAGGAATACGGCATCGAGATCGGCGCCGGGCTGGGGCCGATGGCCGGCAAGGCCTGGCGCATCGGGCTAATGGGCCACGGCGCGACCGTGCGGAACGTCGATCTCGTCCTCGCCGCGCTCGGGACGATCCTGCGCCGCTGACCCGCGGCCCGACCGGAGCCGCCTTCCCTCCCCGCATGCCGCGCCATCCCGTATTGAAGGAAAGCGAGCTCCCTCCCGGCGCGCGCAAGCTCGTCAAGGTGGCGGGCATCGAGATCGGCCTCTTCAACGTATCCGGTCAGGTCCACGCCTACCGCAACGTCTGCCCGCACGGCGGCGCGCCCGTCTGCCTGGGCAAGGTCACCGGCACGACCCTGCCCTCGCGGGTGTACGAGTACGAGTACGGCCTCGAGGGCTGCATCTTGCGCTGCCCCTGGCACGGCTGGGAATTTGATCTGCGGACGGGAGAACACCTGGTGGACCCCGCCACGAGACTGAAGAAGATCACGGTCGAGCCGGAGTCCGCCCAGGACCCCAGCCTGGAAAACCTGGAGCGTTTCCCGGTCGAGTCGGAGGACGGCCTGCTCTGCGTCGTGCTGCCCGGCGGCAAGGCCGGCGGACCACCCTGATGCCTGTCCCCATGACGGAAAACACCCCTGCGGCCGCGTCCCGGCCGCGCCTCATCGACACCGACGTGCACAACGCCTTCGCGGACGTGCGCCAGGAACTCAAACCCTACCTGTCGCGGGCGTGGCAGTCCTACGCGGATCACCACGGCATCCAAATGCCCGGGACCGGCTACAACTCCTCGGTCGGGGTGCAGCGGGAGGACGCCCGCACGCCGTCGGGCGGAATGGCCGGCAGCGATCCCGACTTCCTGATCAAGGATCACCTCGACCGCTTCGGGATCGATTTCGCGATCCTGACGGGGTCCCACGTGCTGGGGATCTCCGTGCACACGGATCCCGACTGGGGGAACGCGCTCGCCACGGCCTACAACCGGAATCTGGCCGACCGCTGGCTCGGGCGTTCGGCCCGCTTCCGCGGCTCCATCGTGGTGAACCACTCGGATCCCGAGGCCGCCGCGCGCGAGATCCGCCGCTGCGCGCCGGACAAGCGGTTCGTCCAGGTGCTGATGGCGAGCGGCTCGTCCCGCCTGTTCGGGCAGCGCTTCTTCCATCCCCTCTTCGAGGCCGCCGCCGAGTGCAACCTGCCGGTGGCCGTGCATCCCGGGACCGAGGGCGCCGGCACCGCCGGGGCACCCACGCCCGCGGGCCGGCCCACCCGGTACTTCGAGTGGCACAACATCGTGCCCCTGAATTTCATGGGGCACATCAACTCCCTCGTGTGCGAGGGGACCTTCGAGAAGTTCCCCCGCCTCCGGTTCGTCGCCATCGAGGGCGGCCTGGCCTGGCTGCCCCAGCTGATGTGGCGGATGGACAAGAACTACAAGGCGCTGCGCTCGGAGACGCCGTGGTTGCGCAAGCTGCCGAGCGAATACCTGCGCGAGCACGTGTTCGTGACGACCCAACCCGTCGAGGAGCCCGAGCGGCCGGAGCACTTCACCCAGATCCTCGAGATGATTAACGCCCCGGGCAACGTGATGTACTCGAGCGATTACCCGCACTGGGATTTCGACAACCCGCGGATGACGCTGCAGTTCCTCCCGCCGGAATGGAAACGACGCATCTTCCACGACAACGCCGCCGCGCTCTACGGGCTGAAGGCCCCCGCGGCTTGAGCGCTCGCTCCCTGCCCATCCCCACCAACGAGGAATCACCTATGAAGACCGTGTCCCTGCTCCCCCTGGCCCCGCTGCGGGCCGGACTTGTCGCCCTGCTCCTCTCTCTGGCCCCCTCGCTCCCCGTTTCCCCTGGCGTCGCGCGCGCCGCGGCCCCCGCCCCGGGCGCCGCGGCAAGCACGATCCGCGTCATCGCCGGCCTGATGGTGCCGCTCACGGACGAGACGGGGGCAAGATGGCTGCCCTCCGGCGACTTCCCCGACGGGGAAGCCGTGGACCGCCCCGAGCTCCGGATCGCCAACACCGACATCCCGTCCGTGTACCGCTCCGAGCGGTATGGCATGACGCGTTTCGTGCGGAAGATCCCGAACGGGAACTACGTGGTGAAGCTGCACTTCGCGGTGACCTACGAGGCGATCGTCGGGCCCGGCCAATGCGTGTTCACTTTCGACGTCGAGGGCAACGTCACCAGGGACTTCGATCTTTTCGTGAAGGCCGGCGGCGCCCTGAAGGCCCACGTCGAGTCCATCCCGGTGACGGTCAGCGACGGCGCGCTCGATATCCGGTTCACGGGACAGGTCGGTAACCCCACCATCAGCGCCGTCGAGATCGTGCCCCAACCTTGAAGCCATGATCGCCTGGTTCCGGCAGGCGGGGGCCGTGATTCCCGCCGGGCCACCCTGCCGCGGGGCCCGTCCGCCGGCCACCCCCGCCGGCCGCGCCGCGAAACCGGGGGTGCTGTTCCTGGCGCTGGTCCTGGGGCTGCCGTCCGTCCTTCCCGGGGCCCAGCCCCCGGCGCTGCCCCTGCACGCCGCGCGCGCCTCGGCGCTGGATCTCGCCCTCTCGGGCCTGCTCGCGGGCGCCGAGCCGGGGACCACGCGCTATGTCCGGTGGGCGGACCTCGCGCGGCTGCCGCGGACGACGCTCCGGCTGACGGCGGAATTCGCCCCCGGCGAGCAGGAGGTCACCGCCGTCTTCCTGGCCGATCTCTGGGCGGCGCTGCCCGTGCGGGAGGGGGCCGACTCGCTGCTGGCCTCGTGCGCCGATGGCTACGCCGCGGTCTACGATGCCGCGTTCATCCGCGACTACCGGCCGTTCCTGATCCTCGCCATCAACGGGCAGGGCCCGGAAAAGTGGCCTCCGGCCGGCCTGCGCTTCAATCCTGGTCCCTACGTGATCAGCGTGGCGGCCGGGTTGGTCCCCGCGGTGGCGCAACTGATGGATGCGGGGCACAAGCGACCGTGGGGCGTCACGACCCTCGAGTTCGCCCGCCTCGAGGACCGTTTCAGCGCCTTCTTCGGCGGCCCCTGGGCCGGGGCGGGCGCGGTGGCGCGTCAGGGCCGCGAGCTCTGGATCCACTCCTGCTCGAGCTGCCATCGCGGCCCGGGGGACACGTTCGGCGGCACCAAAGGGGAGCGCCCCTTCGAGTTGCTGGCCGCGCAGGCCCGTCACGCGCCGGACTACTTCCGGCGGTACATCACGGCGCCGAAGGGACTCGTGCCGGCCGCGAAGATGGAGGCGCACCCGCATTACACGGGGGCGCAGCTGGCGGCCTTGACGGCGTTCGTTGCGCTGGGGGCGGTGCCGTCCCCGTGAGGGCCGGGCCGCGCCGCCGCGGCGGCCGACGGCCGGTTCAGAGTTTGCGCAGGTCCAGGCCCAGCCGCGGCAGCCGGCGGGCCAGCAGCGCGCGTGCGGCGTGGAGCCCGGCGCGGAGGCGCACCGCGTCACGGGCGACGCATTTCACACTCCACCCGTGCCGGTGCAGCGGGCTGCAGCCGATCAGGAAACCTTCCGCCCGCAGGCCGTGCAGCGCGGCGATCAGCCCTTCGTCGGGCGCCGCCTCCGCCGGAGCCACCAGGACGACCTGGGCGAAGCAGGCCGCGGGTCCGGAGCCCCCTGCCTCCGCGAGCCGCTGCAGGCTTTTCCCCGTCTGATCGAGGCGTTCCCGCAGGACGAGTTCGCCGTCGACGCGCAGGCTTGTCTCCAGCTCCAGCGCGCTCCACGCCCACGCCTCGCCGTGCCCGACCCGGCCTGGCACCAGCGGTTCGACGTGGAGGAGCCCGGCGCCCGGCGCCGCCACGAGGGTGGTCAGCTGGCGGAAGCGCGAGCCACGATGCGGGACCAGCGGCTCGGGCATCACCTCCAACCAGCCGCCGGCCTCGACGGTGAAGCGCTGCCGGCTCACGGCCTCGCCGGCGTTCATCCGGAAGACGCGGGTCGCGGCCGGGGTGGTGACCGCTAGGGCGGCGGACGGGCCCACGTTGACCTCGAGGGCAAGCTCGTCGCGCGCGAGGATGCCCGCGGTGGGGTTGACCACCTGCACCAGCAGGGTGCGCGCGACGGGATCCCAGTAGGGTTTCCCGACGTGGAAAGGCGCGCGGAACGCCTGCTCCCGCAGCACGGTGCGCCCGTCGGCGCGGGTTGCCGCCCCGAGGTGGAGATGGCCCGTGAAGCCAGCCATCACCCGCCCCGGCCCGGGCCGAAGAGCACGTGGCGCTCGATCCACGCGACCACGGCATCGAGGTTGTGCTCGCGCTTGAGATCGCAGAACAGGAACGGCCGGTCGCCCCGCTGGGCGCGGGCGTCGCGGTCCATGACCTCGAGATCGGCGCCCACGTGCGGCGCGAGATCGATCTTGTTGATGAGGAGCAGGTCGCTGTGGCGGATCGCGGGGCCGCCCTTGCGCGGGATCTTGTCCCCCTCCGCCACATCGATGACGTAGATGAAGGCGTCGACGAGTTCCGGCGAAAAGGTGGCCGTGAGGTTGTCGCCCCCGCTTTCGACCAGCAGCAGGCGGAGATCGGGAAAACGGGACTCGAGCGCCTGGGCGGCCTGCTCGTTCATCGGGCCATGTTGTGAAATGTTGTGTAGGCAATATATTTGTCACGTTTACTCTGCTCTAAACTGACAACCTCGAGGACATTCTCGGTCTTTTGCAGCAAGATCAAAGCCTTCTCATAGCTCTCACGCTGGATG